>JBFMFA010000930.1:0-1767 GCA_040753195.1 Gemmatimonadota bacterium
TACTGTGGGCTCCGATCGCGGCTATCCCTCGCGCAGCACTTCAATGGGATCAACATGCGCCGCGCGGCGCGCGGGAACGAAGCTCGCCAATAGCGCGATCCCAATCAGCAGCGCCGACACCCCCGCGAGCGTCACCGGATCGTTCGGGCCAACGCCGAAAAGCAGGGTCGCGAGCATCCGATTAACAGCCAGCGATACGCCCACGCCTAACAACACACCCATCCCGGCGAGTTGTAGCGATTCTCGCATAACGAGCAGCGACACCTGAGCGACCTGCGCGCCGAGCGCCATCCGCACGCCGATCTCCGACCGCCGCTGCGCAATCACATACGAAATCACCGCATAAAGTCCCACCGCGCTCAGAATCACAGCCATGGCCGCTGCAACGGCCAGCATTGTCATAATGAACGACACCCGTGCCATGGATGCGCGCACCACGCTCTCCATTGTGCGAACGTTGCTGATCGGCACCGACGGATCGAGCTCGCTTATCACGCGACGGATCGCCGGCGTCAGCGCGGCCGGATCCGCGAGATCCGTTCGCACCACCAGACTCGCAGCGTTAGGCGGCTGCCACAACGACGCACCTTCAATCGGTTTCTCCGGATACCACACCGCTTCGGTAGGTGGCTGCTCCAACCCCGTCCCGCGGAGCTCCGGGACAACGCCAACGACGCGATAGTACGGCGGCGTTGGGCCGTTGCTCCGAATGCCTTTCCCGATGGGATCCTCGCCAGGCCACAGTCGTTCCGCCAGCGCACGCGTCACCACAACCGCCCCGGTCTGCCCATCGAGGTCACCCCACGTCGGCACTCGGCCGCGCACAGGAATGCCAAGCGCAGCGAAATATCCCGGCGCCGCAATCACAACCGAAACGCACGGCGGCTCAACATTCGCGTCGTAAGTACGTCCCTCTGCAAAGACGACTGAACAACCGCGCATCCCGTCAAGCGGCAGATCCGTTCCGAACCCGGCACGCCTAACGCCCGGCAGACCCGCTACGCGTTCATGCAACGTGCGATGAAACTGCGCCACGTCATCGTAGGTCCGGTAGCGCCGGCGCGACAGCGGCAGGTCGATGGCGAGGACGCCATTCGGATCAAAGCCCGGCCTGACGGCGTACAGCTGCACCACGCTGCGCACCATAACGCCGGCGCCGGCCAGCAGAACCAACGCCAACGTCACTTGGCCCACGACCATCGCGCTGCGGATGTGGCGCCGAGTGCGCGACACCGTTGCTCCGCGTCCGCCTTCGCGCAGCGTCATAACGTTCCTCGCGCTACGCGCGAGAGGGAACAAACCAAACAACACACCGCACGAAACGCCGAGTGCGAATGCCACAACAGTTGATCGCCAGCCGATATGGACCTCGTCGAGCCGAGGCATGCCTTCCGGCGCGAGGCCTAGCAGCGCGCTAACGCCGACCGTCGCGATGAAGACGCCCAGCGCGGTCGCACATAACGTCAATAGAAGACTCTCGCTCATGTAATGCATCGCGAGCTGGCCCTTGCCGGCCCCTAACGCGGACCTTACGCCAGTTTCTCGCCGACGTACGTCGGCGCGCACAAGGAACAGATTCGCCACGTTTGCTGCGGCGATCGCAAATACGAATGAGACGGCACCAAGCACGAGCCACAAAACGCGTTCGGTAGAGCCTAACACATCGCTGCGCAGCGACGTCGCAGTTACGCCAAACTGATACTCTTTGACGAATGCGGGCGTGTATGCCGATGGAAAAAGATCGGGGAATCCCGCAACCAAACGCTC
>JBFMFA010000931.1:0-1767 GCA_040753195.1 Gemmatimonadota bacterium
TGGCCGCCTTGGCGCAAGGACGGTCCACGATCCACGGCGTCCTCCAGTCAGCCGATATCCAGTCGACGGCCCGCGTGCTGCGTGCGTTAGGTGTCGCCGTGTCGCCCCTTGCCCACGTCATGAGTGTGGAGGGCGTGGGGCTGCGTGGTGTGCGGCAACCCGACGCCGATCTCGATTGCGGCAACAGCGGGACAACCGCCCGCCTCATGCTCGGCATCCTCTCCGCGCAGTCGCTGCTAGCCACGCTCGTCGGCGACGCGTCGCTCAGCCGCCGACCGATGCGCCGTGTCGCCGAGCCCCTACGCGCGATGGGTGCCACCGTGGCACTGCCAAGCGGCCACGACGGACTGCCGTTAACGGTCACGGGCGGCGCGCTGCGATCGATCGACTGGATCAGTCCCGTAGCGAGTGCCCAGGTCAAAAGCGCGATACTCCTCGCCGGTCTGTGCGCCGGTGTGCCGGTGTCCGTCACGGAACCGAATCTCTCGCGCGATCATACTGAACGCATGTTGCGCTCGTTAGGGACACTACTGCGCTCAACGCTGGCGGCTGACGGTTCTCACCACGTGGCCATCGAGCCCGGGCCACCGATCAACGCGTTCGAGGTTCATGTCCCGGGCGATCCCTCGTCAGGCGCGTATTTCGCCGGCCTCGCCGCGATGGCGGCGACCGGGACCATAACGCTTCGAGGTATCGCGCTGAATCCCACGCGCACCGGGTTTCTCGCCGTGTTGCGCAGGATGGGCGTCGTGATCGATATCCAAACGCATGACGCGTTAGGCGAGCCCGTCGGCGACGTGAGCGTGCGGGCCAACGATGGTCGCCTGGTCGCTACCAGTGTCACGGCAAACGAAGTGCCGTCACTGATCGACGAAGTGCCCCTGCTTGCCTGCGTCGCCGCTCTCGCGGAAGGAGTGACGACCATTCGCGGAGCGAGCGAGCTGCGTGTCAAAGAAAGCGACCGCATCGCCGCCACGGTGAGCAACCTCCGCGCGCTGGGCTTTGACGCTGCCGAGTTGCCTGACGGGTTACGCATTCAGGGGAACGCGGACGCGCAGCCTCGTGGCATTGTGCGCACGTTCGGCGACCATCGCATCGCGATGGCGTTTGCCACGTTGGGAGCCGCAACGGGCGCTGGCATCGACGTCGACGACCCGGATTGCGTCGCCATCTCCTACCCCGATTTCTGGCGTGACCTCGCCCGCGTCACCGACGCCTAACGCGCAGCGCATCGTCATTGCGATCGACGGCCCCGCCGCGTCGGGAAAGTCGTCGACGGCGCACCGCGTCGCCGAGCGGTTGCACTTCAGGCATATCGATTCCGGCGCCCTGTACCGCGCCGCAACAGCAGCAGCACTCAACCGGGCCAGTGATCCGGCTAGTTGGACCGCCGAGTTGGTGCTCAGCGCAGCGCACGCAGTCACCCTTGCGGCCACGGACTGCTCTTTTGTCCCGCACTTCAATCAGGCCCAGATGGAAGGCGAGCTGCGTCGCGCCGAAGTGACGGCCAACGTTTCGCAGGTCGCGCAGATGCAACCCGTGCGCGACTGGGTGAATGCGCTTGTCAAAGAAGTAGCGTCGCGTTATGACGTCGTTGTGGACGGCCGCGACATGGGCACCAACGTGTTTCCTAACGCGGATATCAAGATCTACCTCGTCGCCGACCCGTGGGAGCGTGCCCGCCGCCGCCTGATCCAGAGAGTCCAGCGCAGTCCAACCGACGAAGAGATCGCGGCCGAAACCGACCGATTGGTACGACGCGACGCC
>JBFMFA010000932.1:0-1764 GCA_040753195.1 Gemmatimonadota bacterium
TGCTGGATACGGCATTTGGCGCAAACGGTGAAGCGCGCTACCTCATTTTATTGCAGAACCGCGAGGAGCCCCGTCCAAGTGGGGGCTTTCCGGGCACGTTCGCCGTCGTTACGGTCTCCAACGGCCAGCTTTCGGGGTACGAGATCGATAACATCTACACGTTGGATCAGGCGTATCTCGCCCGGCGAAATCAGCTAGTCCCAGCACCCGGCCCGATACGAGCGGTTCTGGGGCAGCAGGAGCTGCTGCCGCACGATGCAATGTGGTCCCCCGACTTCTCCGAAGCGGCACGAGTCTTCCTATCGCTGTACGCGGAGACCGGCTGGCCGCCGCTTACCGGGGTTATCGGGTTGACTGACAGTGTGATCCAACAGGTGCTTGCAGTCGTTGGACCCTACCGGATCGAAGTCGACGGCCAGCACCTGACGGTGACGGCCGAAAGCTTCATGCAACTGATCGAGGCGTATCGCGACCTCACCTGGCAGGACATGGCAGCCCACAAGCGTGTCGTCGCAATCCTCGGTGACGCACTCATTCAGCAGGTCAAGGCAGCCGACTTCGCCACCAAAAAGCGAATCTATTTCGCGCTGCGCGAGGCCGCAGACCGCCGAGAGTTGCAGCTGTATCTCTCCGACCCAGGGATGCAGGCGGAAGTCGCGCGGCGAGGTTGGGACGGCGCGATCCAGCCGGTCGCCGGGATACCGACGATGGCCATGACGGTCGCGGGGCTGACTGGGGGCAAGAAGGGACTCACTATCCACGCGAGCTCCACGATCGAGGTCACGCCGTCACACGGCGGGACGCGGATTCGCTGGACGGTGACGCTTGACCATCGGGGAGATCCCGCGGGTAACGAGGTGTATAACGGTTACGAGTACGCCTGGCTTTCCCTCTATCTGCCGGAAGGCGCTCGTGTCATCGCGACGTCACGCCCGCGCGCCCCGGAAGGCGTCGCGGACGACCTGAGGGCGGTCAGCTTCGGCATCGGCATCCTTCCCGGCACCACCCAGCCGGTGACAATAACGTTCGACCTGCCTGCACCGGCCGAGCGTCTCCTCATCCGTCGTCAGGCAGGCTTCAACGACGTGGCCGTCCGTGTACGTGGGACGACCGGACACTGCCCGATGGATTGGTCCTTCGCACTCAGTCACGACTACCTTGTGCGGCTGACTGACTGCATCGCGCTGCCGGCGCAACCCGACGGCAAGGGCGTCATTCGCAACGAGGACGCGATCCTCATGGTCGGGGCACTGACGCACTAGAGGGCGGTCATCAGCTGAGCCGGCCGTGAAACGCTGCTTGAACACGCGCAGGCTGGCGCGGTGCTCGAAGCCACCACGCGCATCGTTGTCCCGACGCGGTGGCGGCGCCGGACGTGCGAGCCCAACCCCGAACGACCATGGTATCTCCACACAGTGCGCCGTGCCGATCGATGCCTCGTTCCCTAGCCTGCACAGGGAATCGTGCATGCCCGGGCTGCCCGTCCCGTTGCCCCGCATCGGCAGATGAGCAAACGTAGGGTGCCACTCTTGACGCTGCGCGGAGATCATAGCGATGGGATTTGCGATCAACACCGTCGGCGCGACGAACGTACTCGCCGCATGCGTGACAATTTGTCACGTGTCTGCTATGGTGGAGCCGAGCATGCGTGCGGGGGCATGTGGAGCGCGGGACGGCGCATGATTTCGCGGCCGAACGAATGAGTGCCCGAGTCGACTCGACGACGCCAAGGGGGGCGTCTCACGTTGAGTTGACTGTGCCCTA
>JBFMFA010000933.1:0-1752 GCA_040753195.1 Gemmatimonadota bacterium
CGCGCCCGCCGCGCCGGTTCCAGCGCGAGGACGCTCTCCTCCACGTTAGGCAGCATGATCGAGTTCCACCACGCCGCGTCACGGCGCCACTGGAGCACGCAGTCCACAAGGGCTGGGTCGAACCAGCGCCCGCGCCGCTCTTTGAGCACGGTCACGGCGGCTTCGACGCCGTCCTTGGCCAGAAAGACCTCCAGCGTCTGCGCGATGTTCAGTATGCGCGAAAGGAGCGGAATCTCTTCACCGCTCTTTCCCGCCGGATACCCTTTCCCGTTCCAGTGTTCGTCCAGCGAGTGAATCGCGTCGACCGTGCTCCGCGGAAATCCGAGTCTGCGCGCGATGTCGGCGCCGCGTTCACACCGCGCCGCAATCATCTCTTTCGCGACGTTCTCTTCTTTGGCGATGCCGAGGAAGTGATTCACGCGCGACCATAACGAGATGTTGAGGCCGGTGTTGCGCCACGTCTCCATCGCAACGCGCATCCGATCGTCCCAGTCCACGATCTTGAGGCGTGGTTTGATCGTCTGATCGTCGCTGCCATACAGCGCCGCCATCCGCGCGGCGTTGGATGAGCAGCCGGCGTCTTTCAGCAGCAGCGCGTAATAAAGCGCTGCGAGGTCATCATCCCCAAGCCCGATCGTTTGCCCGAGGCGCATGCCAATCACGCAGGCCCGTACGGAATGGCCTAACGGCTGGCCCTCGGTAAGGTCGAGCGCGCGGGAAAGTGCAGCGAGGACTTCGCTCGTGGCGACCTGCTTGGCCGGCTCGACGCTGAGTCCTGCCGCCCGTGGACTTGAGATCGACATCCGTTAGAGACGGCCGGCGAGCCGCTGGTGTCACGGTGAGGTTAGGGGGACTCGCCGCTTCCGCGCCGCACGTATGTGAAGTCGTATACGATCTGGTACGTTTGACCGCCATCGCGCGTCACGTCCTGCATCTGGCGCACCTTGTTAGGGCCGAGGTTGAAGAAGGTGAAGCGACCCGAGACCGTCGCGCCTTGCGGCGTCGTGCGTTCGTATGTGAAGCGCATCGCGCCGTCGACGTATTCGCCCATGTGGTAGTTCGTTTGCGCACGCCACGAGCCCATGAACACCTGGCGCCACTTCCCCGTTGCTGGATCCACGAAGTTGAGGCTCTTGCCGTCGGACGGCGGATTAACCGGTCCTTGCGACGCCGTCCAGTTTTCCATGATCGCGCAGCCTCCAGCGACGCGCTCGATGACATTCCTGCCGACGCGAAGGATCGTTCCGGTCAAAAACACGTCCCAGTCTCCAATCCAGAAGTCGAAGCTGCGCGCGACGGAGTCTGCCATGCACGGATAGGCGTTCCCCTCGGCACGTTGACGCGCCGCGACGAAGCGCGTGTTGTTCCTCAGCGAGCCATATGCCTCTTCTTGATCGAGTGCGCTGTAGTTGGCGTAACCGGCACCGACAGCACTCTCCAGTCTCGTTAGGGCTTCGGCGGTGTCGCGCGCGCGGGCCGCGACCATCGACAAACCGGCGTGTGCGTACGGGGCACCAGTCTGCGGCGCCAGGTTCACAACGAAGATGAAATGCGTGCGCGCGACGTCGAGCCGTTGCAGGGCCAACGCTGCATAGCCGGCTCTGACTCGCGCCGTCAGGTTCGTGGGGTTCGTTCCGAAGGATTCTTCGTACAAACGCAGGGCAGCTGCCCAACCTTTTGTTGCGAATGCGGAGTCGGCGACCGGCGTTGCCGTTTGGGCAACAGCGGTCGGCGGGTGGAGGGCAAGCAATC
>JBFMFA010000934.1:0-1749 GCA_040753195.1 Gemmatimonadota bacterium
GTCGTTGCGATGCACAGTCCGATGCGCCACGACGCTGAAGCAGTGTTCTTATCGAGTGACCCGCAGTCGCTCGATAAGGCGAACTACGTCCGCTTGACAATTGCCTCGTTAGGAGTGTTAGGCGGCACTCTAGGCAAGGGCCGACTCCACAGTACTTGCTAGGCGCACGCGGGCCATATGTATGGCGAGCCGCCAGTAATACAGGAGACTGAATACCACGACCTGCAGGGGTGCAAGCCAGCTGTGGAATTGCTGGCTTGGGTCGGAGCCGAAGACTCCAGCTGCGAGGCCGAGAAGCAGATAAAATGCCACAAGGAGTGTCCCGACAACGGCCAGGAACCTGATGCCAAGAACCCACCCGAGCGCAAGAAAACGTGCGGTGAAGTCACGACCAGCCGGCCCGCCATTGGCGCGATAGGCGAGAATGGGACCGATGAGAGCTATCGCGATAGTGATGAGTGACGTGAGACCGTCCCACGGTGTCACCTGTTCAGGAGCTGTGTAAGCACTCAGCTCAATAAAGAGCGCGTACAGTGAGAAGGTGCCAATGACATAGCCCAGCGCGTCTCGCGCTGGCAGATTGGTCGCCGCGAGTTGGTCGCGCAGCGGGTCAATTCTCCAGAAGTACATGTTAGGAGTGCCGCCTAACTCTTATTTGTGTTGAAAGGGTCCGCGCAGGAAGGCTGCGAAACACGCGTTAGGTTGCACGTTTGCCGCATCCTAATCTCCAACAAGTATGTGATCCAATGATCGAAACTGCCCACGCAGCAACGACCTAACCGGTTGCGCTCCCTGCTCCAATAAGAAATTAGTGGTGCGTGCGAGTGCACATAATCACAACGGGCGCTGAAGCGGCGTTCCTAAGCCTCCAAGCACGACGCCGCGCCCAGCACCAAATGACCTACTATCGGTGCTGATCCACAAGGATCGGATTTCCATCTGGATCCACCGCCACAAAATGCGCGGGGCCCGTCGTGCTCTCATCCGCCTCAGTCACCAACTGCACGCCCTGCGCCTTCAGCTGCTTCTGCAACTCGCGAACGTCGCTGAAGCTCGCCAGGTTCTGCGCGTTCTGATCCCAACCAGGATTGAACGTCAACATATTTTTCTCGAACATCCCCCGAAACAGCCCGATCACCGTATCGCCGTTCTTCAGAATCAACCAGCCATTCGCGGCGTCGCCGCCTAACGCCTTAAACCCGAACTTCTCATAAAACGCCCGCGATGCGTCCAGGTTCTTCACCGCCAGGCTGATTGAAAATGCGCCAAGTTGCATAGTTGTCGTGTCCAGTGGTTGACGTGATCAAACGCGCGCGCCGGCCGCGGCTCCAAGCCCCGCACCGTTCCCTCTCCTGCGCCGGCTCAACACACCAGCCGAGACCAGGGCAATCGCCAATCCAACGGGCAGCGGCTCGATGAATGTGATCGCCGCATTGATGAACGGATTGCGGTACATCTCCGCAAAGCGATCCAAATCCGCCTTCTGCTTCGCAAGCTCAGCGTCGGTCGCGCCTTCCGCTCGCGCTTTCTCCAGCGTGTACGCCTGATACTTCGCCGTAAAATCCGGCGCGAACTTGTAGTAGATCACCTGCCACGTTGCGACATAACAAATCGACGCGACACCGGCGATCATCGCGCCCACCGAAAACGCGCGCAGAAAACCCACCGTCCCGCCGAATTGCTCGCGATACGCACGCACACCAAAAAAGATCAACAGGAACGCAACTACCATCGACGTATAGCCGATGA
>JBFMFA010000935.1:0-1747 GCA_040753195.1 Gemmatimonadota bacterium
CGCTGGAACCAGACGGCGCTGTGCGCGACGACGCGTCGCCAGCGCTGCGCAAGCTGCGCCGCGAGCTGCGCGCCGGGGAAGGGGAGCTCGTCGCCCTCCTCGAGCGAACGATTCAAAAGCTGGAGCCGCACCAGCGCGTGGCGGACATGTCCGTCACGATGCGCAACGGCCGCTGGGTCATCCCTGTCCGGCGCGAAGCGCGTGGAGCGGTGGGCGGCCTGGTACACGACGCGTCTGCCACCGGGAATACGCTTTTCGTCGAGCCGCCGGCGGCGATCGAAGCCTGCAACCGTCTACGAGAGCTGGAAGCGGAGGAAGTGGCCGAGACCGAACGCATTCTCGCCGAGTTGACAGATGCGGTTCGGCCGTTGCAGCCCGATCTCGCGCTGGCACTCGAGGCGCTGGTCGAATTGGACACGTTGCGCGCCCGGGCACGGTTCGCCATCGACTATCGCTGTGGCAGTCTGGTCTTCTGTGGCGCTGGCGAAGGGTTCTCCATCCGCGACGGGCGCCACCCTTTGCTGCTGGCCCAGGGGATCCCCGTGGTTCCCTTCAACCTGGCAATGGCACCTAACGAGCGGACCTTGCTCGTATCCGGTCCCAATACCGGCGGCAAAACCGTCCTGCTCAAGTCCCTCGGCCTGTTCGCGGCGCTGGCACAAAGCGGAATCCCCATACCAGTGGCCGAAGGGAGCCGCGTCGCGGTGTATGACGACGTCTTCGCGGATATCGGCGACGAGCAGTCGATCGAAGCCAGCCTGTCGACGTTCAGTGCGCACGTCAAAAACCTAGCGGAGATCCTGGCGCACGCCACACCGAGCTCCGTCGTGCTGATCGACGAGCTGGGATCGGGGACCGATCCCGTCGAAGGTGCAGCGTTAGGCGGCGCCATTCTCGAAGAGCTCACCGCGCGTGGCGTCATGACGGTCGCCACGACTCACCTCGGCGCGCTGAAAGACCTCGCCGCGGAGGCCACGGGCGTCGTGAATGCATCGCTCCAATTCGACGAAGAGCGACTCGCCCCGACGTATCACTTGATCAAGGGACTGCCGGGCCGCTCGTATGGGCTTCGTATCGCGCGGCAGTTGCATTTCCCCGACGGTATCATCGCACGCGCCGAAGAACGCGTGCCGTCCGCCGAGCGTGACGTGAATGCACTGCTCGCGAGCCTGGAGGAGCGCGATCGTGTACTCGCCGAAAAGGAACGCGACGTGGCGGCATCGCAGGAATCAGCGTCGGAACGTGCTGAACGACTGGCCGAGCGCGAGCGCAATGTGCGTGAACGTGAACGTCGCGTGGAGCGGGAAGCGCGTCAGGAGGCGCGTCGTTATCTGCTCGACGCCCGCGCCGACATCGAGCGGACGATCCGCTTGCTCAAGCGGACGTCAGCGGAGCAGCTCGATGAGGCGGCGCGCGCAGCCCGCCGTCACGTGGAGGCCGAGGCGGACGAGCACAGCCAGGGTTTGCAGGCGCTGGATGCGCTCGAGGCGACCCAGAACGCACCTAACGAGAGCGCAGCCGCCCGCGAATTAGGCCCGGGCGACACGGTCGACGTGCTGTCGGTCGGCGGCCGACCGGCGCGCGTGGTCGAAGTCCGCGGTGATTCCGCGGTTGTGGCGTTCGACGCCGTGAAACTCACCGTTCCCGTCACGGATGTGCGTCGCAGCGCCGCCGGCGCAACGCCGGATACGCGCGTGCCAGTGCAAGGCGACATTCCTGAAGTCAGCGCCAAGAGCGAGATCGATCT
>JBFMFA010000936.1:0-1742 GCA_040753195.1 Gemmatimonadota bacterium
CGCACACCTCGTCCACGGTCGCGCAGACAGGGCTGAGATGCTCCCACACGCACGCGCCGGTCCGGTTCAGCCCGAAATACAGCTCCTGTTCGGCGCAATACAGAATGGCGCCGTCAGGCAACGCCTGGTAAATCACCGACGGGCGCGCCGACGGCAACACGCCGTCGTTAGGCACCGTGACAGACGTCATGCCTCGAGGACCTGCGCCTTTTCGGGATATGGCAGCAGCGCCGCATCGAGCGGCCGCCGAGCGGGGCTCTCCTCGCGCGCCGAAGGCCAGCGGACTGGCTTATCAGGCAGCGTTAGGTGAGTGACGCCGTCGACTGGCGAACGCGGAACATACTCGGGCACCAGGCGGCGCAGCTCGCGGATGATGCCGTGGTCGTGCCCCTGTGCAATCTCCCGAGTCAAACGCCCGATGCCGACCGCCAGGTTCGCCCCGTCTCCGCCGTCAGTCTGTACGATGCGAATCTTCTCGATGTCCGTTGGCGCGCTCGACTCCAACAGCGTCGTCAGTTCCTCGAACAACTTCTCACCTGGCCTCAACCCGGTGAAGACAACCTTGATGTCGCGATACGGGACGAGCCCGCTCAAGCGGATCAACTGCTCCGCGAGGTCGAGGATGCGGACGGGCTCTCCCATCTCCAGCATCGTTATGCGCCGCGCCGCGTCAGGGAGCACCGCCGCCTGCAGCACGAGTTGCACTGCTTCTGGAATGCTCATGAAGTAGCGGCGCACTTCCGGGTGCGTGACCGTCAACGGCCCTCCGGCAGCCAGCTGCTTCTTGAAGAGCGGAATCACGCTCCCCTCAGAGCCCAGCACATTGCCGAAGCGCACGGCGCGGAAGTCCGTGTGCGACTCCGTGAGCGACGGCCACGCCAGGATCGTCCGCTCCGCCAGCCGCTTCGATGCACCCATGATGCTCGACGGATTGACCGCTTTGTCCGTCGATATGAGCACGAAACGTCGCGCGTTGTGGCGCGCGGCGCATTCGGCTACTTGCAGCGTGCCTAACACATTGTTGCGCACCGCTTCTGCCAGGTTCCCCTCGCAGAGCGGCACATGTTTGTACGCCGCCGCGTGGAAGACGAAGTCCGGCTCGTGCGTCTGGAAAACCTCATCCATTCGCTTGGCGTCGGTGACGTCGCCAATGACGGGGACAACCTGCACGCCGGGCGCAAGTGCGCTCAACTCCAGATGGATGAAATACAGCGGACTCTCAGCCTGATCCACCAGAATCAACTTCTGCGGAGCAAAGCTCGCGATCTGTCTGCCTAACTCGGCGCCTATCGAACCCGCGCCGCCTGTCACGAGTACTGTCGTGCCGGCGATCGCCTGCCTAACGTGGCTCAACTCGAGGTGTACCGCGGGCCGGCCCAACAAGTCGTCGATGCTCACGTCGCGCAGCTGATTGATCTCCGCCTGTCCCTCCAGCAGCTCGCGCAACGACGGGAGGATCTTGAATTGCACGCCGGTCTCGGTGCAGAGACTGACGATGCGACGCACCTGTTCACCCGTCGCCGACGGAATCGCGATCACGAGCAACTCCGCGCGGTACATCGTCGCGAAGCGCGGGAGTTGGTCGATCGGGCCGAGTACCGGGACGCCGTGTAGTTGCAGACCTTGGGTGTGCGCACCGTCGTCGAGCATGCCAACGAACGTCAGACCAGCGCCGTCACCTCGAAAACTTTCGCGCAGCAAACGCTCGGCGGCTTCACCGGCTCCGATCACGATCGTGCGGC
>JBFMFA010000937.1:0-1741 GCA_040753195.1 Gemmatimonadota bacterium
CGATCGCTGACAAGGGCTATATCGAGCGGGCTCCTGGCCGCTCGCGGGGCGTCAAGTTGTTAGGCTATTCCTCGATCGGCAACGTGCAGCCGATTCCACACTACAGCGCGCTGCACGACGGGGCCGCGGGCTTCACGCAGGACGACGTCCTGCGGTACATCGCCGTGGACCGCTCCTTTGTGACGGCGGACGATGCGTATCTGCTAACGGTCCCGGACGACAAGCTCGTGGGCCGCGGCGTCACGGCCGGCGATTTCATCCTCGTTGATCCTGCCGCTCGCGCACGCGATGGGGATGTGGTCGTGGCGCGCATCGGCGCAGAGTTCGTGGTGCGTACGATCGAACATCGTGGCGTGACGATCGTTCTGTGGACTGCGGACGCCGAGCCGACGCAGCAAACGTTAGGCGTGGGTGACGACTTTACGATCCTGGGAGTTGTGGCGACGGTGGTACGTGCCCTGAGGAAGCCACCGAGTGAGGATTCGATCTAGTTGCTAGTCGCTGGTTGCGAGCTGCTGGTGGCTCGCCTTCGCGCCTATGGACTAGACGGTGCAATCGGCTTCTTCGCCACCGTATTCTCGCGCTCGCGCTTCTCGCGTTCCTTCCGTTCGCGCAACTGCTTCACCGCACGCCGGAATTCTTCGTGCGTGATGGCACGTTGCGCCTGCATCGGGATCTCCGCCCGGTGGGTCGCCAAGGCCATGTTGTTCTGCAACTCGCGTGAGGCTGCACTCGGCGCACCGTTCACCGGAATGAGCGCCAGCAGGGCTGCCGGAATCTTGAACTTGCCCAAGTGGATGAACTGCTGACCGCCAGGTGGATCGATCCCCCACTTTCCGCCCGGTCCGTCGACGGTCCAGTCGCCACGCTCAAACTTGTTAGGCTGGTACCGGTTGGAAGCGAGCGAGTCGTTATGCCGCTTGAGGGTGGCCACGACGGCGCTGTCCATGCGTTGATCGTCGGTCTTGTTGGCCGGCTCGAGCGCCGGAGCGGGGACCCACACGCGCGGGTCGACGTACGCCGGTTGGACGCCGCGCGCGATGCCACGTCCACCGACGACCGGACCGCTCGTCGGACCGAGGTCGATGCTGTCGCGGCGTGGCGCCGCCGGTACGCCCGTGGGAATCTCGCGCGGAACGGGCAACGGGACCTGCGCTGGTGGCTCAACGGCCGGTCGCTCAGTCGTCTGGGTGGGGACAGCGCGCCGCGACGCCGTCGGTGCGGGCCGCGTCGGCCGCACTCCGACGTATGTCAGGCGCTCTTCGCGACGCTCTTCATTCGGTCTGAACGCCGCCAGCGGATTAGGCAGTTCCAGCGCGAACCAGAGCGCAATCAGCAGCACGATGTGCAAGCCGATCGACACGACGGCGGCGGGGATGACCCGCTTCCGGCGAGGCTCGTTAGGTGCGCGTCCAGCGAGTTTGATCATGCGGCTCCGCAGCGCTGCCGTTTACTGCTATAACACGCGGTTGGTCACCTTCCCCACCCCAACTATCTCGACCTCTACTTCGTCACCGGAACTTAGCCTGGCGACACCCGCCGGGGTTCCTGTCAGGACCAGATCGCCCGGTTCCAGCGTCATGATGTGGCTGATATACGACAGCACATCGGGAATTGGGAATATCATCTCGCTTGAACTCGCTTTCTGGCGCACTTGGCCGTTCACGCGGGTGATGAGCTCCAGGGAATCCAGCCCATTTGGGACCGGCTGAGGCGTTCCCACGGGACAGAACGTGTCGAA
>JBFMFA010000938.1:0-1740 GCA_040753195.1 Gemmatimonadota bacterium
GCTCGCGAAGCCGGCGCAGCTCGATGTGCGTGCGTTCAACGTGGGGACGACGCGCCAGACGACTGTGCTGGAGCTGGCGATGTCGCTGAAGCGCGCAGCTGGCAGTGAGGTGCCCGTGCAGCATGCGCCGGCACGCACAGGTGAACAACAGCGATCGGCGATCGTCATCGACAAAGCGGCGCGTGAGCTGGGCTGGTCACCGCAGGTCGATCTCGAGCAGGGGCTGCGCCTAACGTTTGAGTTCTTCGCGGCGCGCCACGCCGAGGCGCGCACGTGATCGCGCTCGCGGCGATTCAGGGCGGCGGGGCCAGTCCAGTCCCAAGCACGCCCCTCGAGTTGATCCTCACGGGGACACTGGCGACAAAGATCGTCTTGGTGATCCTCGTCATCCTATCGCTGTTGAGTTGGGGCATCATGCTCGCCAAAGCGCGCGAGTACTCGAAAATAGAAAAGGCAGGATCGGAGTTTCTCAGAAAATTCGAACGGGCGCACAGCCTGAACGACGTTATCGCCGCCACAGCGCGGATGCGGCCTAACGCGTTCACGCGTGTCTTCGATCGCGCGCAGCAGTTTCTGTCGGATACCAAGCCCGCGATCGGCGCAACGCCCGATCGTGAGGCACGCTTGAGCGGCTCTCAGGTCGAAGCTCTCCGACTCGTCTTGGACGCTCAATCGGCGGCCGAGCGGGACGCTCTTGGGAAATACGTCCCTTGGCTCGCATCTATTGGGTCGGTCAGCCCACTGATCGGCCTGCTCGGCACGGTGCTGGGCGTGATTGACGCGTTCATCGGCGTCGCGCAAAGCGGCTCGGGGAACCTCGGCGCCGTGGCACCGGGCGTGGCCGACGCGCTGGTGGCGACGGCGGCAGCACTCGCCGTCGCCATTCCAGCGGTGTTCGGGTACAACTGGCTGGCAAACCGCCTCAACAACTTCGACGCGGAACTTGAGGGGTTCGGGTCAGAGCTCATCGCGCTGATGGTACGCGAGGGAAGGATCTAAACGTATGCGACGCCACCCCCGCAGCCGTCGTGCACTGAATGCGGAAATCAACGTGGTCAGTCTCATCGACGTGATGATGCTGCTGATGGTGATTTTTATGATCACGGCGCCGATGATGCAGGGCGGGGTCGACGTGGCGCTACCGACCGGTGAGGCGCGTCCCTTGGAGCCGAAGAGCGGCTTGGTCGTCTCGGTAAACCGCCAGGAGCAGATCTTTGTCGACGGCACAGCGATGTCGTATGCCGAATTCCGCGGGGCGTTCAAGGCGCTGGCGGAGCGGAAGGGGAAGCAGGGGGTATACCTGCAAGCCGATCGGGAGGCGTCGTACGGCTACGTGGCGCGCGTGCTCGCAGTGATGCAGCGTGCGGGTGTGGGGAATGTGGGGATCGTGATGGAAGCGGAGGATAGTCGTTAGGTCTAAGGTCTAAGGTCTAAGGTCTAAGGTTATGGTGGAGGAATGAAGGTCAAGCGTGCAGACGCAAGCTTGTTAGGCAGGTATCTCTGGGTGTCGGGCGTGCTGCACAGCGCGGCGGTGGCCTCGCTGCTGCTTTTTGGCTCAGGCGCGCCGCGGATCCAGGCGCCCGTGTACCGCGTGGAACTGATCGCGGCGCCGCGCGGGGAACGCGCGATCGGCGTCGTCGACGCGACGCCGACCCCCGAGGCGGCAACGCCCAAGGTCACTACGCCGCCGCCGTCGGAGCGCCCGACACCTGCAGTCGACCGGCCGGTCCCGCGGCGCAC
>JBFMFA010000939.1:0-1738 GCA_040753195.1 Gemmatimonadota bacterium
CGGCGAGGTCGCGCTGGCCGTCATTCTCCTTGTTGGTGCCGGACTGATGATCCGCACGTTAGGCGCTCTGCGCAAGGTCGACCCGGGCTTTGACCCGTCCAACGTGTATACCTTCACGGCGACATTGCCGAATGCGGCCTACCCCGAACTCGAGCAACAACATCGCTTTGCCGTGGCCGTGGAAGACCGGCTCCGCGCGTTGCCAGGAGTGAGTGATGTCGGGCTGTCGTTCGGTCTCCCGCTCACCGAGACGCGCTTCTCGCTGAGTTTCACGGTGCGGGGCCGACCGAATCCGCCGGCTGGAGAAGACATGACGGGCCAGATGCGCGTGGCTACGCCCGGATACTTCCGCGCACTCAAGATCCCTCTTAAGCGCGGCCGCTACATCGAGGCATCTGACGTCGCGGGATCTCAGCAGGTAGTTGTCGTGAGTGAGGAACTGGTGCGCCGGTATTTTCCTAACGAGGATCCGCTCGGGTTGTACCTCGATGTCGGATGGGAGCGCGATGGAGTCACCCTTGGCGGCACCATCGTTGGAATTGTAGGCGATGTGCGGCACGCGGGCCTGAACGAAGACGTGGAGCCGTTCTACTACACGGCAGAATCCCAATGGCCCTTCGATGAGCCAACGTTTGTCGTGCGCACGACGGGTGCGCCGGCCTCGGTGGCGCAGGCTGTCCAAGAGGTTGTGCGCTCATTGGATGCTCAGCTCCCGATCTTCGACGCTCAGCCGCTCACTGAGATCGTCAGCGCGTCGGTGGCGCAGCAGCGATTCCTGGGGCGTATCCTGTCGCTCTTTTCGTTCCTGGCGGTCGCATTGTCGGCGATCGGCATATATGGCGTGGTCGCGTACGGCGTGGAACAACGGCGGCGTGAGCTTGGTGTGCGCCTCGCGTTAGGCGCGTCGCGCGACCGTGTGCTAGGCCTCGTGCTGGGCGAGGGGCTGCGACTGGCGCTCATGGGCGGCGTGTTAGGCATCGGCGGCGCGTTGGCGCTCACAAGCCTGCTCAAGACCGTCCTGTTCGGCGTGCATCCCAGCGATCCCATCACGCTCGTCAGTGTCGCCGGTCTGCTCATCGGCGTCGCCATGGTGGCGAGCCTAGCGCCCGCGCTCCGCGCGGCGCGTCTGCATCCCACGAGTGCACTCAGGGAGAACTGACCATGCTCTTGCTGAAGCTGCAGCGCACCTGCGTTTTCTCGTATCTGGCGGCGATCGCGCTGCAAGTCTACATGATGGGGCTCGCTCTGTTTGGCGTCACGAGCGTCATGCCGCACGCCATGTGGGGGTATCTCATGATCCTCGGATCGTTGCTGCTGGTGGTTCTGACGCTGACGGCCAAACTGCCGCGGCGCGCGCTGCTGCTATCGGTCGCGGTATTAGGGCTGACGATCTTGCAGCCCGTGCTCGTGCTGACGCTGCGCGGGAGCGCTCCGGCGATCGCCGCGCTGCATCCACTCAATGCGCTGGCGATATTCGTTTTGGCGGTCGGCGTTGCCCGAAGTACTGCGGCGCGTTAGGCAGTTCGGTCCGCCCCCTGCGCTCGGAACACCAATGCCGCGAGCGCGCCGCCGATGAAGGGTCCGACGATGTACAACCAGGTGTGTCCTAACGAGCCGGCTCCGAGCAGAGCCTGGCTGATGTTGGGGCCGAGTCCCACGGCGGGGTTGAAGGCGCCGCCGGAGATGCCGCCGCCCGCGAAGGCGCCGACCATCACGGTAACTCCGATCGCGAGGCCGT
>JBFMFA010000940.1:0-1737 GCA_040753195.1 Gemmatimonadota bacterium
GGCCGTGTTCATGGTGATCCTCGTGATCGGTTTCGTTTACATCTGGAAGAAAGGAGCGCTGCAATGGGATTAGCCGCGCGCCCTGACCATCAGGTCGTATCGTACAATCCGGAATCACAGGAAGGGTGGATCGCCACGCGACTCGACTTCCTCGTTAACTGGGCGCGCGCTGGCTCGTTATGGCCGATGCCATTCGGCACTGCCTGCTGCGCGATCGAGTTCATGGCCACCGCCGCGTCGCGTTTTGATCTCTCGCGCTTCGGCATGGAGCGCATGTCCTTTTCGCCGCGTCAGGCAGACGTCCTCATTTGCGCGGGGCGCGTGCCATTCAAACTCGCACCGGTGATCAGGCGGATCTGGCAGCAGATGCCGCAACCGAAGTGGTGCATCTCGATGGGTGCATGCGCCTCGTCGGGCGGGATGTTCGACAACTACGCGGTTGTGCAGGGGATCGACACGATTATTCCCGTAGACGTGTACGTGCCCGGCTGCCCACCACGTCCCGAAGGCCTCATCTACGGCATCATGATGTTGCAAAAGAAGGTCATGGACGAACGCATGTCGGACCAAACGATCCGTGCGGAAATGGAGCCGGACCCAGACAGCAAGTTGTATATCCCGCCGCCAGTGATCGATGAATTGTCCGAACCGTTCGGCAATTCGGTCCATCAAACCCGATCAGGCCTGTGACCGCGCCCGTCCCCGGCGAGATCGTCAAGGCTGGCTGGGCGGCGCCTAACGCTGCTCCGCCGAAGACGCCGAAGCACGTGCCACACCGCGGCGGCCCGATGAATGCGTCCGCGGATCGGATCCGCTTGAAATTCCCTCACGTGTTCGTTAGGGCCGACGTGGTGTGGGGGGAGACAACGGTCTATCTGAAGCCCGAAGGGCTTTTCGATGTTGTGCTCTACCTGCACGACGATCAGAACGAGCTGTACGACTATCTGTCGGACGTGACTGCCGTGGAATACCGCGACCTCGAGCAGCCGCTGGAGGTCGTCTGGCATTTGCGGTCCATACCGTGGCGGGCGTTCATTCGACTCAAAGTGCAGCTACCGAAAGGAGCGCCGCTGCGAGTCAAGAGCGTCTGGCCGATCTACAAGGGCGCCGACTGGCTCGAACGCGAATGCTACGACATGTTCGGGATCGAGTTCGAAGGGCATCCTGATCTGCGTCGCATCCTGATGTGGGAGCAATACAAAGAAGGGTATCCGCTGCGAAAAGACTTCCCGCTGCGCGGCCGATTCTCGCGCGCGGAGCAGCTGCGTCAGGCGCTCGCGGCGAACCCCGAAGCCCGTTATTCGATGGAAGAGCTGCAGATCGCCGACGCCTTCGAAGATCTCCCGTCCGACATGCGCAAGCGCTTGTTAGGCGGCGAGGAGACGGGAGAGTAGGATGGCGACCAAACGCACGGTCGACGTCGCGCTGTCGACGACGGGGCTCGATGCGCAGGGGCGCCCGCAGCGTGTCCCGCTGGTCGTCGACGAAGGCGGGAACGTCACGACGATGGAGGCGCCGCCCGCGCTCGAGCCGGAGCTCGAGGGCGAGCACATGCTCATCAACATCGGGCCGCAGCACCCAGCGACGCACGGCGTGTTGCGCCTCGTGCTGGAGCTCGACGGCGAGACGGTCGTGCGCTGCATCCCGCACGTCGGCTACTTGCATTGCGGCTTCGAGAAGATCGGGGAATACCGCCAGTACAACCAGATCATCCCCTGGACCGATCGCGAGGACTAT
>JBFMFA010000941.1:0-1727 GCA_040753195.1 Gemmatimonadota bacterium
TTCATCAACGGCTTCCACG
This sequence comes from Gemmatimonadota bacterium, assembly GCA_040753195.1. Taxonomy (GTDB): domain Bacteria; phylum Gemmatimonadota; class Gemmatimonadetes; order Gemmatimonadales; family Gemmatimonadaceae; genus DASYRX01. The sequence continues at coordinate 20 of JBFMFA010000941.1, forward strand.
ATTCGGCGAATTCGATCGCAACGATCGTGGGCACGCGGGTCCTCAGTCCGATCACCGCCGTCGTCTGGGCGGCCTTTTTCAATTTTGTCGCGGCGTTTACGGTAGGAACTGCGGTCGCCAAAACAATCGGTGCCGGCATGATCGAGGCCAGCGCCGTGACGCCTAACGTGATTCTGGCTGGACTCGGCGGCGCGATCATCTGGAACTTGATCACGTGGTGGTACGGCCTGCCCAGCAGCTCCTCGCACGCACTCCTCGGCGGATACGGTGGCGCCGCCGTCGCCAAAGCCGGCACCGGCGCGATCATCGCCTCCGGGTGGACGAAGACCCTCCTGTTCATCGTGTTGTCGCCGCTCATCGGCATGACGGTGGGCTTCGCGCTCATGACCGCGGTCTACTGGCTTTTCCGGCACGTGTCCCCGGCGCGCGTCGACGCGCTCTTTCGCCGCTTGCAGCTCGGAAGCGCCGCGCTCTTTTCGCTTTCGCATGGCGCCAACGACGCGCAGAAGACGATGGGAATCATCGTGGGCTTGCTCGTGTCGACGCAGGCGACGTTCGCCACCGAAACCGGTTGGCTGCGGCATCTGTTTCTCCCGAACGCGGATCACATTCCACTGTGGATCGAGATGGGCGCGTACTCCGCAATCGCGTTAGGCACGCTGCTCGGTGGCTGGCGCATCGTCCACACGATGGGATCTCGCATCACCAAACTTCGACCGGTCGGCGGCGCCTGCGCGGAGACGGCCGGAGCGTTTACGATTCTGCTGGCGACGCGCTTTGGTATTCCGGTGAGCACCACGCACACGATCACCGGCGCCATCGTCGGTGTTGGCGCAACACACCGCCTCTCGGCCGTTCGCTGGGGTGTCGCGGGTCGCATCGTGTGGGCCTGGCTGCTGACCATCCCCGCGGCCGCTATCATCGCCGCGCTGGCCCTTCTCGGACTCGACGCCACGCTCGGGCCATAGTCAGCTAAGTTATTTAATGACACCTAGTTAGATCTCAGCTCGCCAACGTTACAAACGGGCGTCGTCGGGGCGTCTCATTCGGAGCTATCTTAAGCCTCCGCGTTGTTGCTCTCAGTCCCGTCGTCATGACCGCCCCAGCCGCACAATCTCTGCTGTACCTCAATCGCGAATTGAGTTGGCTGGAATTCAACTCGCGTGTTCTGCACGAAGCCGAGGATCCTCGGACTCCGTTGCTCGAGCGGCTGAAGTTCCTGTCGATTTTCAGCACGAACCTGGATGAGTTTTACATGGTCCGGGTGGCCGGCTTGCGACGACAGGTTGCGGCTGGCGTGTTGCAGACGTCCGCGGACGGCATGTCAGCGCAAGCGCAGCTCGACGCGATCGAGGTCCGCGTGCGCGAGTTGATGGCGCGGCAACAACACTGCCTCCACGGCGAGCTTGTGCCGGCTCTTGCCGAACGCGGCGTCAAACTCGTTAGGTATCAGGACCTCACGGCCGAAGATCGCGTGGTGATCGACGCGTTTTTCGAGCGTGAAGTGTTTCCGGTGCTGACGCCATTGGCGGTGGACCCCGGGCACCCATTCCCGTACATCTCGAACCTGTCGTTGTCGTTGGCGGTGGAGATCAACGATCCGGACTGGGAGGGGTCTCGCTTCGCTCGGGTGAAAGTACCCAAGAGTCTTCCGCGGTGGGTGGCGACGTCGCAGCCACACGTATTTGTGCCGCTGGAAGACATCATC
>JBFMFA010000942.1:0-1725 GCA_040753195.1 Gemmatimonadota bacterium
CCAGATCACGTGCGACGTGGAGCCCGGCGACTTCGTGACGATCATGGGACCGTCGGGAGCGGGCAAGTCCACCCTGCTCAGCATCATCGGCATGCTCGATGCCGCATGGAACGGTGAGTTTTTCTTTCGCGGCGCTCCGATCCACAGCCTAACGACGAAGGAACGCCTCGCCATCAATCGCAAGCACATCGGCTTCGTCTTTCAGGCGTACCACCTGCTCGACGACCTCACCGTCGCCGAGAATCTCGATGTCCCGCTGTCGTATCGTGATGTCCCGCGCGGCGAACGCGCGGCCCTCGTCGCCGACACACTCGATCGCTTCCAGATCGTCGGCAAAAAAGACCTCTATCCGCGGCAACTCTCCGGCGGCCAGCAGCAGCTCGTCGGCGTGGCGCGCGCTGTTATCGCGCGGCCATCGGTGATCCTCGCGGACGAACCGACGGGAAACCTGCATTCATCGCAGGCGCGTGAAATCATGGAGCTATTCCGGCGCCTGAATGCCGAGGGCGTTACCATCATCCAGGTTACGCACTCGGACGAAAACGCCCGTTATGGACGGCGGATCATAGAGTTGCGTGATGGGTGGATTGTCTCCGACAGAGGGACATAGAAGGTATCTTCTATGTCCCCCCGGCCCCGAATCCTCGCCGCTGACGACCAGCCGGACGTACTCGAGGCGCTGAAACTCCTCTTGAAGGGCGGCACGAACGGCGACGGGGTCGACAGCTACGACGTGGACACGGCGCGTTCGCCTAACGAAGTCCTCCTGGCTGTCCAGTCGCGCGACTACGACGCCGTCCTCATCGATCTCAATTACGCGCGCGATACGACGTCGGGCCTGGAAGGTCTGGATCTCTTGCAGCGCATCCCGACCCTCGACGCGACACTCCCGATCGTCGTCATGACTGCCTGGGCAAGCGTCGAAAGCGTCGTAGAAGCGATGCGCCGCGGCGCTTACGACTACGTGGAAAAGCCCTGGGACAACGCGCGGCTCCTCGCCACGCTGCGCAACGCAGTCGCGTTAGGCCGAGCGCAGCGACGCTCCCTGAAACTGGAAAGCGAGAACCGCGCGCTGCGCTCAGCGCCGCGGCCCGAGCTGATCGCGGAGTCTGCCGCCATGCGTCCCGTGCTGCAACTCATGGAGCGCGTCGCGCCATCGGACGCGAACGTGTTGATCATGGGCGAGCACGGCACCGGCAAGGAGCTCGTCGCGAACTGGTTGCACGCCGCGTCGCCACGAGCGAGCAAGCCGTTCGTTGCCGTCAACATGGGCGGTTTGAGCGAAGGTGTCTTCGAAAGCGAGCTATTCGGGCACGTGAAAGGAGCGTTCACGGACGCGAAGTCTGACCGGGTCGGTCGTTTCGAGCTTGCCGACGGCGGAACGCTCTTCCTCGATGAAATCGCCAACATTTCCCTGGGGCAACAGGCCAAGTTGCTGCGTGTCCTGCAAACAGGGGAGCTGGAGCGTGTCGGCTCATCCAAGTTGCGCCGCTTCGACGTGCGCGTGCTGTCGGCGACCAACGCGACGCTGCCTAACGAGGTCGCCGAAGGTCGTTTTCGCGAAGACCTACTCTTCCGCCTGAACACAATCGAACTGCACCTGCCTCCGTTGCGCGAGCGGCGCGACGACATTCCCCGCTTGGCGCACGCGTTCCTCCGCCGACACGCGGAGCGCTACCGCAAAACATTGGCGGGTTTCGATGCCGGTGCCGCGCAGGCGCTGAT
>JBFMFA010000943.1:0-1724 GCA_040753195.1 Gemmatimonadota bacterium
GTCGGCGCCGCGCTGCTGGCCGCATCATTTTGATCTCGCGACGCTCATCACTTTGCCATCGGAGCAGGGCAGGCGCACGGTGGGCGTGGGCATGTCGCCGGGTGACGACTCGTACGCGGAGCCGTATCTGTACGTGGGACCGTATCCCCACCCGCCGGTCGCCCGATTACGCCCGTTAGGTCCGCTGGGCACGTGGCACACGCAAGGTTGGGTTGGCGCCGTGCTTCGGGCGTCGGAGATTGTCGCGTTAGGCGACGCACAGGCGCAGGCGGATGGCGTGTGGACATTCACAAACGCCGCGATCGACTGTAGCATCGAAGCGCTGAAGTGACTCTCTTAGACCCTAGACCTTAGACCTTAGACCTTAGACCTTAGACCTGTCCCCTGTACTTAATGTCCCATCGCCAGCTGATGGGCTTTACGACCACCGCGCGCCACACTGTGCGGTGCGGTTTCGTGGTCGAGTAGCACTCGCGCCTTATCGACGGCGCGCGCGACAAGTGTGCGTGCGCCGTCGCGCAGATCGTCGCTCTTCATGACGTAGTCGATGTTGTGCTCCATGTCTTCGGCCGACCACCCACGACTGTGCGCGATGAACGGGAACTGCGGGAATTGAAAGCCAAGCTCGGCGAAGAAGGTGAGCATCTGCCCGGCGACGCCCTGCACATTGTCCTGACCACCGGTGATGATGAAGGACGCGACTTTGTTTCGGACGAGCACGCGGTTAGCGATCGTCACCTGGTTCTGGACGCAGTTCATGCGCTCGGCCATGCGAAAGTAGAGTGAGCCGGGAGCACCCCACCGAATAGGGGTTGCCACGAGGACCACATCGGCCCAGTGGATGATCGCTTCGTACACGCGGTCCATCTGGTCGTCAGGATCCATCTGCGTGATGGAGCAGGGCCAGGTGCACGCGTGGGCGCTCTTGGAGTAGTACCCTTCGCACGGGCGGAACGCGAGCTCGGCGAGACGAATGAGCTGCGTCTCGACGCCAAACGACTCAGTGGCGTAGTCCAGCGACACCTGCAACAAGGTGTCCGACGTCGAATAGCGCGGGTTCTTCACATCCATGTTGGTGGTGGAGATGCCGACCACGCGGACGCCGCCGGGAGCGCGTTCGAGCTTGCGCGTCAAAGGATGCGGCTCTTTATGGTGGCGCGTGCGCTTGGTTGCGGATTCGAGGTCCACGAGCAAGCGGCCATTCTCGAGCTTCACCTGATAGGCAGGCGCTGCGTCGTCTTCGTAGCCGGGTTCTCCGAGTCCCGTAGCGCGGTGGTATTTCCAGTTATGCCACGGGCAGACGACATAGTCTCCGTCGAGGCGACCTTCGCCTAACGGCCCTCCCGCGTGGTTGCAGACGCCGCTGATCACGCCGAACTCTCCGTTGCGGTGCGTGACCGCGAGCTTGAGCCGTCCGATATGGACTGGGGTGATTGGGCGTGCGGCGAAATCAGTGGCGGGGCCGAGGTCGTGCCAGTTCATGGTCGAAGGTCAAGGTCTAAGGTCTAAGGTCTAAGGTCTAAGTTAGGTTTTCCTACAGAAGTTCCGGGTCATTGCGCAGCGCGAAGATCTGCAACGGCATTTTGAACCGCGGAGGACCTTGAGGACGCGGAGAACGCAGAGGCGTCGCAGAGAACGGCCCAAGGTTAATAGCCCTAACGAGCAGGGAGAACAAGACACGGCGTGCAGGGTCCAATCATCTTGTCATCGTGGCCGGGTTGTTG
>JBFMFA010000944.1:0-1724 GCA_040753195.1 Gemmatimonadota bacterium
CGGCGGCTGTGCTCTCGTTAGGCCGCGTACGGCGACCGTCGACCGAGCAATTGCGGAGTGTGACGCCTCCTGCCATGGCTTTCAGCAACGCGGCGCCGGACAAAGCTTGAAGCCTCCGGCGAAGGTTACTGAGCGCTTACGGAACGACCCTGGTCTTTGGCTGCATACGTATCACCCAAAGCCCGTTTTGATTGTCGTTCACATACGCTAAGCCGTCGCGGTAGATGACGCCCCAGACGCGCGAAGCATTCTGCACCTTGCCGTCCATATCCGCCGTGTTCACATGACCGATCTCGCGACCCTGCGCCCGGAGGTCGCCACGCATGTCACCTGAGATATCGAAGGCGCGGAAGCCGGCTTCGTACGCACCCATGAACAGCGTGTCACCGGCCACCCACACGTTGTGCACGCCGCCGTATTCCGGTTCATACCAGGCAACCGACTTTGGGTTTTCCAGATCGCTCACATCGATCACCTGGAGCCGGCCGTACGCGCGTGATGCTGCCGCGTCTTTCGCCCCCTGAACCTCGCGCGCGGCGAAGACCTCATCGGCGATGAAGACGTAGTTCTTATGCCGCCATGCCGTGTGCGTTCCGCGGATGAAGCCAGGACCGCCGGTCTGCTCGACATCCTTGTACAGCGCGTTCAAGTCGTATTTGAACTGCGAGACGAGCTGAGGATTGCTCGGGCGACCGCCTTTGATCCCGTTGCCGACGTCGAGCACGACGAGACCGTCGTTCCAATAGCTCGCGTACAATAGGCCGTTCTGCACGTCGATGTCGTGCAGCGAGCGGCCGGCATCGCCGTTAGGCTTGGGCGTGCGCCACTGCGCGACTTCTCTCGGCGTATAGGGATCGGTGATGTCCACAATGTGCAGCGCGCCGGTCCCGTCATTCGTTAGGTACACGTGCGTGCCGTATGGCTCTTGGCTGTACACGAAGGCCGAGTGCACGCCGCTCGTGACGCCCTCGGTGAACTCGGAGATCGGCTTCGGGTGCGCCGGATCCTCCAGCGAGCAGATCACGATTCCGTTTTTGCGGTCGGCCGCTCCTTCGCGCGTAAACACCAGGAACTTGCCGTCCGGTGTCGTCATGATGTCGTTCACCCGACGCGTGTTGGCGACGATGGAATCGGTGACGAACGGCCGCGCCGGATTGCTGATGTCGATGGTGTACATCACGTCGCCGCCACGGCCGGACCCGAGGTAGGCGTATTTGCCGTTGGGGTGCAGCCACAGCTCCTCAGTGCGGAATCGCGTCCGCGGGAGTCGTCCCACCACTTCCATCGGCCGGCGTACTTCACGGTCCGTAAGCCTAACGAGCGCCGTGGCGCTGCGACCGCCTTGCGTCGCGGTGACGACGTATTCCCCCGGCTCGTAGCCGACAAACGCGCCTTCCTGATCGATCATTCCGGCGCCGGGCGAAAAGCTCCAGCTCGTACTCAAATCTCTGACCGCGGCGCCTTGCGCGTTGCGCCCCGTCGCGCGGAAGCGAATCACATCGCCTTGGCGCGCGTCGATGCGTGCCGGCTCCAGCGCCAATGCCGCGACACGCTGCGTGACGACGTCAATGGGAACTCTTGCCGACGCGTCGCCGGCACGTACCGTCAGCTCGGTCCGCCCGGCCGCGACAGCGACGACCATGCCATCCGCGTCGACCGTCGCCACGTTAGGCGATGCGCTGCTCCACAAGACGCGGTCGCCGGTTCGTTCGTCGCCGGTGCGC
>JBFMFA010000945.1:0-1723 GCA_040753195.1 Gemmatimonadota bacterium
CTCCGCGGCGAGCTCGACGTGACCGGCACGCGCCTCGCGCAGCCGCGCCGCGAGATAGGCGCTGAGCAGCGCAACGGTCGTGAACACACCGAGCTGCATCCAGACCCACACGTCGAGCGTGGCGCGCTGAGCAACGAGGATGTCACCGAAGTACAGCGCGCAGCCTAACGCGGCGATGAGCAGCGCACGTGAGACGAGCAGCAGGAGCGCCGCCGTGGCGATGACGAGGATGTAGAGGCCGGCGAACTGCGAGGAGGCGCCGCCGGTGAGGTGGACGATGGCGGTGACGACGGCGAGGTCGAACGCCGCCTGCGCAGTGAGAAAGGTACGGCCTAACGCGCGGCGAAAGAAATCGCTATAGGCGAGCGAACCAAGTGTAAAGACGAGGGTCGCGGTGACCAGCAAGGACGCGAGGAGGGTGACTCCACGGTCCGCCTCACGCCAGGCGAAAACGGCGGCGACGAAGATCGCACCGGATGTGGCGACGCGACCCAGGTACATTCCACGCAGGAGGCGGCGCGGTTCCAGGAAGATCGTCGACGGTTCGCGGTGTGTATTTTCCACGGTGGTAGGACGACTGGGCCTGTTGCATGTTGCAAGACCAGTCGGCCTCAAACCGGGCGGCTCGCGCCGGAATCTGACGCGACAAAGGCAAGGTAAACGATGGAGCAGGAACAACTTACGGCAGGTAGTATTACGCTGCGCTTGGCCGCGGTGTTTGGACTCGTCCTGCTCAACGGCTTTTTTGTCGCAGCGGAATTCGCCCTGGTCGGCTCGCGCCGGTCGAAACTGGCGCAGTGGGCCGAGGAGGGAGACCGGGGGGCTAAAAACGCGCTCAAGGCCATCGCGCACCTCGATCGCTACATCTCCGGCACGCAGCTCGGCATCACCATCGCATCGCTCGCGTTAGGCTGGATCGGCGAGCCCGCGCTCGCTGTTCTGGTGGACCGTCTGCTCGCGCTGGTCGGTATCGCTGTGCCGGCGGGCGCCGCGCACACCGCGGCGGGTGTCGCGACGGCGTTTATCATCATCACGTTCCTGCACATCGTGTTCGGTGAGCTGGCGCCAAAATCGATGGCGCTGGCGAAACCCGAGAAGGTCAGCGGTATTATCGCGCTGCCGCTGATGCTCTTTTCCAGATTGATGGCGCCGTTCATCGCGGTGCTCAACGGCACGGCGAATTCGCTGATTCGGATGTTCGGCTTTCGTCCAATGACCGAAGCACATCAGGTGCATTCACCGGAAGAGCTCCGATTACTCGTTATGCAGGCGCGTGCGCACGGAGCGCTCGACGAAAGCGACTCGGCGATGCTGGCTGGTGTCTTCGACTTCACGGAGAAACGAGTGCGGGACGTGATGCGGCCGCGTACCGATGTGGTGGCTCTGGAGATCGATTCGTCGGAAGCAGAGGTCCGTGACCTGCTGCGCCGCGAGCGCTACTCACGCTATCCCGTGTACCGAGAGTCGCTGGACGACGTCGCGGGTGTCTTTATCGCCAAAGATCTCTGGCTGCACGACGGGAAAGCGCCGTTCCATCTGGTGAACTTCGTTCGCGAAGCGCTGTATGTACCGTCCACGCGCGCAGCGACGCGTGTGCTGGACGATCTCCGCAAGACACGCGCGCACATGGCCGTTGTGCTCGACGAATACGGTGGCACGGCGGGGATCGTGACGCTGGAGGATCTCGTCGAAGAAGTGATCGGCGACATCGCCGACGAATACG
>JBFMFA010000946.1:0-1722 GCA_040753195.1 Gemmatimonadota bacterium
TCGATTGGCAGATCGACGAAGGCGTGCACTTCCTGGTACCGTGCGGGTCGACCGGAGAGGCTGCCACCCTAACGCCTGACGAGCATCGGCGCGTCGTCGAGATCGTCGTGGCTCAGGCGCGCGGGCGCGTCCCGATCTGCGCCGGGGCCGGTTCAAACGACACGAAACGGGCGATCGCGTTGTCGAAGGCGATGAAGGAAGCAGGGGCGACGCACCTGCTGCACGTGTCGCCCATGTACAACCGGCCGCCACAGCGCGGGATTGTGGCACACTTCCGCGCCATCGCCGAAAGCACCGATCTGCCCATCGTCGTCTACAATGTCCCCGGACGGACGGCGAGCAACATCGAGGCAGCGACGACGCTCGAGCTGGCGACGATCCCCGGGATCGTGGCGATCAAGGAAGCCTCCGGGAACCTGTCGCAGATCAGCGAGATCATTCGGCTGCGACCCGAAGGGTTCGCGGTGCTGTCGGGCGACGACGCCCTGACGCTCAGCGTTATGGCGTTAGGCGGCGAAGGGATCATCTCCGTGGTGAGCAACGCGATCCCGGGTCCCATCGCCAAACTGTGTGATGCGGCGCGTGCCGGAGACTGGAGCGCGGCGCGTGCGCTGCATCATCGCACCTCGCCCTTTGTCACAGCCGCATTCGTAGAATCGAATCCGCTGCCCATCAAAGCCGCGCTGAGCATGCTCGGTCGCATCGAGAATTATCTGCGCCTGCCGCTCGTCCCGATGGCAGCACAGCACGAGGGACGCGTGCGCGATACGCTCCTCGCCGCGGGGGCGTCGTGACCGCTCGGAAGAAGAGTGCCGCGAAGGCGCGCACGAGGGTTCTGAACCTAACGACGCTCGAGGAGCGCATTCGCGAGTATTCGTCCATCCCTCGCGGCGACACGGTCCCGGCGGACGCGCACGACCTCGTCGACGCGTTGCTCGATGCGTTGGAGCAGGGAACGGTGCGCGCCGCCCTCCCGAACGGCGACGGGCATTGGAGCGTCACCGACTGGGTCAAACTGGGCATCCTGCTTGCGTTCCGCATCGGCGTCGCCAAATCGATCTCCGTGGCCGGTCAGCCGCCGGTCGTCCGCTTCATCGACAAGGACACGATTCCGGTACGGCTCTTCGATGCTGGCGCTGGCGTTCGCATCGTCCCGGGTGGCTCCAGCGTTAGGCGCGGTGCGTACATCGCGCCGGGTGTCGTGTGCATGCCGCCGATGTTCATCAACATTGGCGCGTACGTCGGGCGCGACACGATGATCGATTCACACGCGCTCGTCGGCTCCTGCGCGCAAATCGGTGAGCGCGTGCATGTATCGGCGGCCGCGCAAATCGGCGGAGTGCTGGAACCAGTCAACGCAGTTCCCGTCGTCATCGAAGATGACGTCATCGTGGGAGGCAACTGTGGCGTGTACGAAGGCACCGTGGTACGCGCCGAGGCCGTGCTGGCGGCCGGCGTGATTCTCACGCGCGGCACTCCTGTCTTCGACCTGGTGCGCGATCGCGTGCACAAGGCACCGGCCGATGGGCCGCTCGAGGTGCCGCCGCGCGCGGTCGTCGTCCCGGGGGCGCGGGCGGTGCGCGGCCGCTGGGCCGAGACGCAAGGCTTGGCGCTGCAGACGCCGGTCATCGTCAAGTATCGCGACGAGAAAACGGACCTATCCACCACGCTGGAACAATGGCTGCGATGAAGTTAGGCGCGCGTCGCATACGCGTGGACGGG
>JBFMFA010000947.1:0-1718 GCA_040753195.1 Gemmatimonadota bacterium
GGCAACGCTGACGACATCGGTGCGTGCCACGTCTCCGACAGCGACCGAGTCCTGCTCGGCGAGCAATTCGCGCACGGACATGACCCCGGCGAGTCGGCCCGCGCTGTCGACTATATAGATGGCGTAGATCTGATCCTTCTTGCCTGCACGGGCCACCTCACGCACGACGTTGAGCGCGGCGGCGATCGTTAGGCTTCGATCGACCGACACGAACGACGTCGTCATCAGACCGCCGGCGGTATCGGGCTCGTACGAGAGCAGTTCTTCCGTTTCGCGCCGCGCTTCGGCCGGGATCTCCGAGAGGATTTCTTCGGCGGTCTCTTCTTCCAGTTCTTCGAGGACGTCGGCGCGATCGTCAGGCGTCATCGCCGACACGAGCTTCGCCGCCTGCGGCGTGCTCATCTCTTCGAGGACCTGCGTGCGCAGTTCTTCGTCGAGGTACTCCAGCACATCTGCGGCACGATCGGGCGTGAGAGCGCTCAGGAACGCCGCAACTTTCTCGTCCGGCAGCGCGTGAGCGATGTCGGCGAGATCGCGCGGATGCAGCTCCTCCGTTTCCGCCGGGATGTCTGCGGGAGACTCACGCAGCATCGCGAGGATGTCAGGGACGAGCAGCGCCGCGATCGGACGATCGGGGTTGGGTCGCGACTTCATTGAATGATTGGAACGAGCTCAATCGTACGGCTCGTCGCGCGTAAGTCCAACGACGAGCGGCAGTTTTGCGCGCGCAAGTTACGAGCGTCGTATTGCCGCAACAAGTCAAAAGGACGGCAGGCTTTACCGTCTGGCAAACCAAAGACGTCGTCACGATGTCTCACGCCGTGTCGCACATCTCGTCCTCCCACGTTTAGCCATGCATCGTCATTTCGTTTTTTGCGCGGCGTTCTGCCTAGCGATAGAAAGCGTAACCGCACAACAGCTCCAGCAGCGGTCATCGAACGGTTCACTCAGCGCGGCCGCAGCGAGCACCGCTCAAGCCATCAGAGCAACAGCGCCAATCGACGTGGATGGCCGTGCGCATGACGGCGCGTGGCAAGCCGCTCAGGTCATCGAAGGCTTCCGCGTCTTCGATCCAGTGGAGAACGGCGACCCAACGATGAAGACGGAGGCGCGCGTCGCCTTCGACGAAAACAACGTGTACGTGCTGGTACGCGCCTACGATCCAGAACCATCCAAAATCATGGCGTTGCTCAGCCGTCGCGACGAACGCACGCAGTCGGACTGGATCCGCGTCGTGATCGATTCGTATCACGACAAACGTTCGGGCTTTCAGTTCATGGTGAACCCGGCCGGCGTAAAGCGTGACATCCTGCTGTACAATGACGGCAACGAGGACATCGGTTGGGACGCGGTGTGGGACGTCAAGACGTCGATCGACTCGTTAGGTTGGCTCGCGGAGTTCCGCATCCCGCTGAACCAGCTCCGCTACGCCAAGAAGGATTCTCACACTTTTGGCTTCGGCATTCATCGCGAAGTGGCGCGGCTCAATGAACGCAGCGCGTGGCCGCTTTTCAGCCGCTCGCGCTCGGGGATTGCGTCGCAGCTCGGTGAGCTGCACGGGATTCAGGGGATCGCGACGCCACGGCGGCTCGAGGTACTCCCGTACATGGTGACGGCGAATGAAAGCGAGGAGCGGTCGAACGGCTGGGGCCGTGACAACCGAATCACCGCAGGCGCCGACATCAAGTACGGCCTCACATCGAACCTCACGCTGGACG
>JBFMFA010000948.1:0-1715 GCA_040753195.1 Gemmatimonadota bacterium
TAACGGTGAACGACTCCCGCTGCTGCACCGCTGGTGAGCTTGCGGCCCCCTGAGCCGTCCGGCGCAAGGCTCCAGACGTCGTATTCGTCGTAGACCAGGAGCGCGCCATCCCCTTTGGTCCAACCGGCGTGACCCGCAGGCGGCACCATATCACCTGGTGTGTCCCAATCCGCGTTCGCGAAGCTCGCTGGAACGTTGCTCGTTAGGTTCGTCCGTGCGCCGCTCGCGATGTCGTACGACCAGTAGTCCTTGCCGTCGTACCAGAACAGGCGTCTGCCGGTCGCGCTGCCGCCGCCGAAGTAGCGGACCTTCTCGAGCGCCTTCCTGCGCTCACCGGATTTTATGTCGATGAGCCAGATGTCGCTGTACGGTCGGCCGAACTTCGTCCCCCACGCGTACGCTGTGCGATCGCTCTCTGTCGCGTATTTGCCGCCTTCGAGCACTCGCGTCGTTTCCAGAAGGTCGCTGCCAAGCTGCACAACCTTGCCATCGGCGACATGCCATGCGGTGAGCAGCGTGCGCTGCATGTCCTGCTGCTCCTGTTGTTTTTGCATCGCCATCATGCGCACATCGTTAACGTGCCAGACCTGCACGTCGGAGACTTTCCCCGTGTCGCGCACGGCGTGCTCGGAGCCTAACGCGGGTCCATTGCCGTTGCCCGACGCCGTGGTGGAATCGGAGCGGCCGCGTGCGCGGTCACGTGGGCGGAGTCCCACAAAGAGAACCGAACCATCTTCCGACCATTCCGGACGACGGTGTTCCGCGATGCGCATGCCCGGTCCGATGGCCCCGGTCGCCGGATCGAGTTCCTTGCGCTGTGCCGCTGGCGTATTGATGCGTAGCCACGCGATAACGGCATGCGCGGTGTCTCTGAACTCTCGGTCGCTGCGCGTGCGCAAAACCGCGAGGTCTTCGCTTTTTGCGCGCCACGCGAGGCTGCGATACACGGACGGCGACGAATCGAGGACGCGCAACGTACCGGTGCTTCCATCCCAGAGTTGCGTCGCGTTTCCGGTGCCGCCGTCTGTTTCTATCGCAAAAGCGAGGAGCGGGCGTTTGTCCGCCCATGCGAACTCCGAAACGTTGCCAAAGGTGAGCCGCGTGCCATGTACGAGATCCTGCACGATCAGCTCGGCCATGCGTTTACCCTCGGCAGGGTAGCGACGCATCGCGACAAAGCGTCCGTCAGCGCTGAAGCGCCACGATTGCACGTCGGGCACCACGTCGCTGGCAAGCGTGGTGAGATTGCGCAGACCGACAAAGTTGCGGATGGGTTTCTTGTCGCGCGTTAGGCGGTCGCGTTCAGCCGGACCGACGCTGATCGTATATGCAAGCCACCTGGAGTCGGGCGTAAACGTTGGCCCGCTGGCGTATGCGACCGCGACGGTCGTGTCGCGCGGACCGCCGCCGATCCGCAGTTCGTTTTCTTCGTTGACACGATTGACGCTGTACGCGAGCCAAGTGCCGTTAGGCGAGAGCAGCGATGGCCCGACACTCTCCCACTTGCCATAGTCTTTTGGCGTGACGGCTGGTTTGGATTGCGCCGCGAGAATCGCGGGCGCCAGCAGAGAGACGGCGATGACGGAGCATACTGAGCGAAACATGGGCGGCGCCTGTACGAGGTTCGGCTAACAGCCCACAAAGTACAGCGGGGCCGCACTGTGCGTGCGACCCCGCGTGCATGCGACGTAAGGCAGGCCCTCCGCGCGCCCAGC
>JBFMFA010000949.1:0-1713 GCA_040753195.1 Gemmatimonadota bacterium
GGATTGAGTCGTCCCGCTGTTTGTCGAACGCACGTCCCATCACCAGCTCGCGGATCTGCACGACGCTGGAGTCCTGTGCCTTGAGGGAGAAGTCGGCAGGCGCGAGGCGTTGTGTCGAATCGAGCCCGCGATCGAACTGCACACGTAGCGTGACGGAGTCGACGCGATTCACCGTCGCGAGTCCCGGGCCCAGCGTGTCGCGCACGATGGCCAGGAACTCGCGCCGGATCGAATCGGCCAGCGTAATCGTCGCCGAGTCGAACATCTCGCGCGGGTCCATGAGCCGGTTGCGATTCTCGTCGATGATGGCGCGCATCAAGTACCGACCTGGCGGCGTCGCCTGGAGCACGAAATTTCCGAGCGAGTCGGCGACGGTCACGTACGTCGTACTGTCAGGCAGTGCCGTTGCGCTCACGAAGGCCCGCGCCGCTGGCCGCTGGCCGACCCAGTCAAACACGGTCCCACGCATGGCGCCGGTCGCGATGTTCGGTCCGGTGGAGAACACGATCGTGCGCCCCACGCTGTCGTCGTTGCCGCGGAGATCGGCGATGCCGGGCAGCATCCTAACGACGTATGTGACGTTGGGTCGAATGCCGCGGCGCGGCGCGACTTCGATCCGAGTTTTCTTCCAGGAGATGCGCGGCTCGCCGTCGTAGGGCGAGATCAGAAACATGCCGGCCAGGTCTTGCGCCCCCTGAGGCCGTTCACTGACCACTTCACTGAAGAGAAAAGCAACGCCGTCGACGCGGGCGTTCACGGCACCGCTGTCCGGGGTCACCTTCAGCAGACGCGGCGCTGTGGAGTCCGGCGGCGCGCCAGGCGGCATGCCCGGTGACGCACACGCCCCGAGGAGAACAAGAAGCGTTAGGCGCCGCACAGCGCGTTCACCTTCGCGCGCAGTTGCTCGCTGCGACTGCGCCACTCGACCTCTTTGCGCCGTTCCGCTTCGACGATCTCCGCCTTGGCTCGCGAGACGAACTGCTCATTGCTCAGCCTCTGAGTGAGCGCGACGAGTTGTTGCTCCAACCCCGCCAGCTCAGTGCGCAGCCGCGCGCATTCCTTCCCCACGTCGATCACGCCCTCGAGAGGGACGATGACCTCGTTCCCGCCGCTCAAAACCTGGTGCGCGGCAGGGCCGTGCGATTCAGCCGCGCCGATGCGCAGGGTACAGCGCGCCAAACGTTCTATGGTAGTGCGCTCTCGCTCCAGCGCCGCCGCTGCGCCGTCACGCGCCACGACAATGGCGTCCAGCGTGCGTCCAGGCGCCACGCTGTATTCGCCGCGTAACTGGCGCAGCGCCGTCACCACTTCGCGCACCAGCTCGAAGTCCGCGCCGATGTCATTGGCGCCGCGCGGCTGCGGCCATGCGGCAACCGCCAGAAACTCGTTAGGCTGACGCCCTGGCAGGCGCTGCCACAGCGCATCGGTGACGAACGGTACGATCGGTTGCAGGAGACGCAAAGCCTGGTCGAATGCATGGATCAGCACGGTGCGCGCGACGTCGCGATCCGGACCCGGCGTCGCCAACCGCGCTTTGCTCGTCTCTACATACCAATCGGCGAGGTCGTTCCAAACAAAGGCGCGCGCGGCCTCCGTATACTCGTTGAGCCGCAGGCCGGCACCGCGTTCATGTTCAGGCCACTGCCCATCGTGTGGCCGCGACGGACCGAGCGCGGCGTTACATGCGGCGATCGCTGCATCGAGTCGCCCGAG
>JBFMFA010000950.1:0-1707 GCA_040753195.1 Gemmatimonadota bacterium
CTCCGCCGATCCGCAAGCGGCCTAGGTGGCCGCTGCCGTCAGCACGCGTGGACCGTTCTCTGTGATAGCGACTGTGTGCTCGAAGTGCGCCGAGCGCTTCCCGTCGGCAGTCACGATCGTCCAGCGATCCTTCAGCGTCTTGGTCTTGGACGTCCCCTGATTCACCATCGGCTCGATGGCGATGGTGAGTCCCGGCACGAGCTTCGCTCCGCGCCGCGGCTTCCCCACGTTAGGCACCTGCGGCTCGCCGTGCGGCGAATATCCGACGTAATGACCCACCAGGTCGTCCGCCGTCGTGTAACCCGCCTCGCGAACAACGGCCTGAATCGCCGCGCCGATGTCGCCCACGTGATGCCCAGCCTGCGCCGCGGCGATCCCGGCCTCGAGCGCTTTCCGAGTGACCGCGATCAATCGTTGGGACTCGTCGTCGATTGCGCCGACGCCCACCGTGATCGCCGCATCCGTATAAAAGCCGAGGTACTTCACCCCGAAATCGAGCGTCACGATGTCACCTTCGTGCAGGACGCGCTTCTGGCTGGGGATACCGTGAACGATCTCCTCGTTCACCGAGATACACGCGTGCTTCGGGAAGCCGTATAAACCCTTGAAGGCCGCTTCGGCACCAGGAAACGCCTTGAGATACTCCGCGGCCACGTTGTCGAGGTCCGTTGTGGTGACCCCGGGTCTGACGGCGGCGGCCATGGCAGCGAGTGCTCCGGCGAGGATCTGCCCACCGGCTGCCATCGTGTCAATTTCGCGCTGCGACTTAAGTTGGATCACAAGTCACGCCGAGCGCGCGCGTTACGCGATCGAAGACTTCCGTCATACTGCCCAGCGCGTCGACGCGCCGCAGCGTCCCATTCTGACTTCCGTACCATGCGACCACAGGTGCCGTCTGCCGCTCGTAGACCGCGAGGCGGTTGCGGATCGCGTCCGGCTCGTCATCCTTGCGCCTAACGAGCGTCCCGCCGCATTTGTCGCATCGCGATCCTGGTTCTCGACCCGTGTACGGCGTCTGGCAGTTGGAGCACACGGTGCGGCTGCTCAGACGCGCGACGAGCTCCTCGGCGTTGACGTCGAAGAGCACCACGGCATCGAGCCGCCGTCCCAGTTCGCCAAGCGCCCGCGCGAGGCCCTCGGCCTGCGGGACAGTGCGCACGACGCCGTCGAGCACCGCGCCGCGGGCCATGGCAGGGCTGCCTAACGCCTCTTTCATGATGCCGAGGATGACGTCGTCGGGCACCAGATCCCCGCGATCCATAGCGGCCTTTGCCGCCAGGCCAAGAGGCGTTCCCTGTCGCACCGCGTCACGCAGCACATCGCCGGTCGCCAGTTTGGGAACTCGCAGGCATGCCGCCAGCCGCTCACCCTGCGTTCCTTTCCCCGCGCCCGGCGGGCCGAGGAGCACGACGATCATCGTTGCCTAACGCGTGTTAGACGTTGCCGGTCTGCGCCCGGCCGCGGAAACGGACACGGCCCTTCTTCATGAAGCCGTCGTATTTCCGCAGTAAAAGATGCTGCTGCATCTGCGCCAGGGTATCGAGCGCCACACCCACCACGATGAGAAGCGACGTGCCACCAAACTGGAACGGCACGTTGATGATCTGACCGATGATCTGCGGCAAGATCGCGATCGCCGTGAGGAACAGTGCGCCCGGCAGCGTGATGCGCGAAACGACGTGGTCGATGTACTCGGCGGTCTTGGCG
>JBFMFA010000951.1:0-1705 GCA_040753195.1 Gemmatimonadota bacterium
TTCACGCTGAATTGCTTCCGGCAATCGCGGCATTTGAAGATGCGGCGCGTCTTGAGGAAGATCGGATTCTCAGCGTTGCAATGCACACAGCGCGCGCCATCAGGCCAGCGCAGTTGCGCCAAGAACGAAAACGCGCGGTCAGCGTCAGCGAAGTAACGCACCGCGTCGGAAAGACTTTCGGGAAGCTTGTACGGAGTGATCATGGCACCCAATCTAGCCTAAGCGCTTGGGTGTGTCAAGTATATTATTGCCGACTAGCGACTAGTTACTGCTTGATCACCCAGACCTTGATCTCAGGCTTCACGTCCGCGTGCAACTTGATCGCCACGCGATAGACGCCGAGGGCTTTGATAGGCTCCTGAAGCTCGATCTGCCGCCGCTCGATTTTGACGCCTTGTGCCTCGAGCTGCTGGTGGATGTCGGAGGCTGTCACGGAACCGAACAGCTTTCCTTCGTCGCCCACGCGAGCGGAGAACGTGAGCGAGATCTGCTCGATCTGCTTGGCGATCTCCTGAGCCGCGTCGCGCCGCGTGTTTTCTGCAGCTTCGAGCCGCGCGCGCTCCTGCTCGATCCGTTTGCGGTTGCCGGGTGTCGCTTCGACGGCGACGCCATACGGGAGGAGGTAATTGCGCGCGTATCCCGCAGACACCTTCACGAGGTCGCCGGGTGCGCCGAGTTTTTCCACCGCTTGCCGAAGTATTACGTCCATAGAAGCTCCAATCGTTAGGTGCTACTTGTCGCGAGGTGTCGTTGTCGGGCGATTGGTCGCCCGTGCGCGGGCGCGCCAATCGAGCCATGTGTCGCCGAGACCGACGCCGAGTGAGAACAGACTAGTGATGGGCAGCGCGAGCACCGCCACAACCATTACGAGCGCAAAGCCGACGCGATGGGCCGCGAAGTACCACGCGAGCACACCGAGGCCACGCACCGCGTAAAGAATCGCGAAAAAGATCAGCAGGTTGAGACCAACCGGGCGCAGACCGCTGAACGCCGGCAGAAGCACGAGGACGATGCTGACGACAAGACCCCACACGAGCTGATCGCTGAAACGAAATTCGCGCAGCGGCGCGAGCGGCGCGCCGATGCGTGTGCGGCTTACCCGGTGGAAAAGCGCCCAGGTAACCGCCATGGCTGCGAGCGATTCAATCGCGACCATCGCGATGTAGATGCTTTTCGCGGCATTCGCGAACTGCTGTAGCTGTTCGGTCGAGTCCTGCGCCAGCCGTGCGAACGTGGGTGACGTTTCGGAGAGCCGCTGCCACTGCGGCGACTGCATCGCTTGCGAAACCATGTCGACGCTCGCGCTCAAGCGTCGCTCGATTTCATTCACGACGGTCTGATGGAACTGCTCGAAACTGCCAGCGCCGTTCAACATGATGACGGCAATGCTGACCATCGTCGTAACGGCCAGCGAGGCGAGGGCGCGCGGGAGAAAACGGTGCCTCGGCATCACCACGTGCATAACGCCGAACGACGCGGCGAGGATGACCACCCACCCACGCGCGAGCCATGCGAAGCCCGGGTCGGTCCGCATCGGCCCAACCACGATCCACGTGGCGAGCACGAGCCACACGAGCGCAAAGGTGACCCGCCCGCCGCGCCACCAGGCGGCCACCGCGCATGCCGCCATCGCCGGTGCGATCAGCAACAGCCCGTGATCGATGGGCACGAGCAGACGGAGCTGCGGAATGGTGGGGAGAATGAC
>JBFMFA010000952.1:0-1705 GCA_040753195.1 Gemmatimonadota bacterium
GACGTTCTTCACTCTTGCGCGCCTCTTTTTCCACGATCGACGCCAGCGTCACCAATTCATGACGCGTCAACGCCAACGCCGACAGACGTGCGTTCCACTCGGGCTTCCAGACGTCCTCGAAGCGCCTAACGAGCGACTGCACGATCGCCCGCGCGGACGTCCCCGCTGGAAACGTGTACGTGTCAGGGAAAAGATACCCTTCAAGCGTTGGCGTCTGCGCGCCCACCGCGCGCAGCAATGCGGAGTCGCGCGCCGCGACCAGCAGCGATTCAGCCGGAACGCCGGTCGCTGACGCAATCGTCGTTGCCATGTCGGCGATCGCATAGCCTTCGGGGATCGTGAACGTATGCACGAGGCCGCGCCCTTCGGTGAGCGCGTCGATCAACTCCCCCCACGACATGTTGCGCGCGAGGACGTATGTGCCTGGCTTGAGCGCGCGGTCTTTGCGCGCCAGACGCGCATACAGACGGAACATCCTGCTCGACGAAATGAGCTCCGCGCGCCGCAGCGAATCAGCCGCTGCGCGGAACGTGACACCGGGCGGGATGACGACCCGCGCAGCAGCCCCGCTCCCTCCGCCACAGGCAACGGTCAGGGCCAGCCCCAGCAAAACAGCGCGTTTCATTCCTTTTGATCTAGCGCCGCGCGCAGCAAGAGCGTAGCGGCCAGCGCATCGACATCACCGCGCCTTCCGCGGGTGGACCCGTCCATCTCACGCACGGCGCGAAGCGCCGCCGCTGTGGTAAAGCGCTCATCCACGTAGCGCACGGGAAATCCGCTACGCGTGCCTAACGATTCTCCCAGCTGCCGCGCCTCGTGGCTGCGCGGCGTCTCCTCCCCTGCGCCGTCGAGCGCGAGGCCGATCACGAAGCCCTCTGCCTCGAGCTCTTCGGCGCGGGCGAGCAGCTGCGCCACAGGTAGTCGCTTCCCCGCGCGGCGCATGATATGCCCAGCCGGCGTGGCGATGGTCCCAGTGGGATCGCTCACAGCGAGTCCGATTCTCCGATCGCCCAGATCGATCGCGAGGAGGCGCGTCTAGACTCCCCCGCCAGACGCCATCTGAATGAAGAACTCCCGGTTCGTGCGCGAGCGCGACATCTGTTTCGCCAGGAACGTGATCGCTTCGTCAGGTGGCATGTCGCCGAGGAATGAACGCAGCAAATACACCCGATTCGTTTCCTCGGTTGCAAGCAGCAGTTCTTCGCGTCGCGTCCCGGAGCGGTTGATGTCGATCGCCGGATAGATGCGCTTGTTGGCAATGTCGCGATCGAGCACCAGCTCCATGTTGCCGGTGCCCTTGAACTCCTCGAAGATCACCTCATCCATGCGCGACCCGGTTTCCACCAGCGCCGTCGCTACGATCGTTAGGCTGCCACCGCTGTCGATCTTGCGCGCCGAGCCGAAGAAGCGCTTCGGTTTGTGCAACGCATTTGCGTCGACGCCGCCTGAAAGGATCTTCCCGGAATTCGGGATGACCGCGTTGTGCGCGCGTGCCAGTCGCGTGATGGAGTCGAGCAGGATGACGACGTCCTTCCCGTGCTCAACGAGTCGCTTCGACTTCTCGATCACCATGTCCGCGACCTGGACGTGACGATCCGGCGGCTCATCGAACGTTGACGCGATAACCTCGGCTTCGGGAACCTGCTCCATCATGTCCGTCACTTCTTCCGGACGCTCGTCGATGAGCAAGACGATGAGCGCAATC
>JBFMFA010000953.1:0-1700 GCA_040753195.1 Gemmatimonadota bacterium
ACGAGCTGACCCGCGACTGGACACGAGATGTGAACGAAGCGCTTGCCCTGGAACCGCCGCACATCTCGCTGTACGGCCTAACGGTGGAGGCGCACACGCCGCTGGCACGCTGGGTCGCGCGTGGTGCCGTCTCCGGCGTCGCCGAGGATTGCTACGAGAGCGAGTTTCTGTGGGCCCACGACCAGCTGGCGGCGCATGGATATGGGCACTACGAAGTCTCGAATTACGCACGTCCCGGCCACGAGAGCCGGCACAACTCTGCGTACTGGAACGGCGCGCAGTATCTCGGCCTCGGACCTTCTGCACACTCGTTTGACGGGAGCGTGCGCCGCTGGAACATCCGCGAATACCAAGCTTGGAAGCGCGCCATTGCTGCCGGGGACGATCCTCTGGGCGGTAGCGAGGTATTAACTGACGACCAGCGAACTCTTGAGCGCGTCTACCTAGGCCTGCGGTCACGAAGCGGCTTGACGGTTGACGCGATTCCTCCAGAGATCGTCGAGAAGTGGCGCGAGCAGCAATGGGCTGAGGTTGACGCAGGGAGGTTGCGTCTCACGCCGCATGGTTGGCTAAGACTTGACGCTCTCGTCGGTGCCTTGACCGCTCACTCAAATCCTTGCTAGGTTTGCACTTATGCCACGTCCCGAGCTCACGGAACGCGAACGCCGCGTGCTCGAAGCCGTGATTCAGAGTTACGTCGAGACCGCCGAGCCTGCTGGTTCGCGCATGATCTCGCGACGCTTTGGGTTGTCGCCAGCTACGATAAGGAACACGATGAGCGACCTCGAAGCGAAGGGGTTCCTCTATCACCCACACACGTCAGCTGGGCGAGTTCCGACTGATCTCGCGTACCGCATGTACGTCGACTCGCTCACGCGAAACACGGCGGCACCAGTGCCGGAAGCGGGCTGGCTCGCCGACGAATTAAACGTGGGGCCGTCGTCGACGATCGCAACCATTCTCCGGCGCGCGGCGCAGAGTCTCTCGGTGGTGTCGCAAGAGCTGGGCGTGGCGTTAGGCCCTCGCCTCGACCACGCCATCTTGCAGCGGTTGGAACTGACGCGCTTGTCTCAGGAAAGGCTGCTGCTCGTTCTCACGCTACGGGCGGGCGGTGTGCGCACAATTTTCGTCGAGGTACGCGGAACGATCGCGGACAGCGCAGTCACCGAAGTGGCGCACGTGCTCAATGAGCGACTCGCGGGCCTCTCACTCAATGAGATCCGGTCGACGCTCGCCGCCCGAGTGCGCGACTCCTTGCCGTCGCGCGATGCGCACGAGCTGCTGAACGTTTTCGTGCAGGAAGGCGACGTGTTGTTCGATGTCCCCCTTGTGCCGGACGTCGATGGAGTAGTGCTCGGCCAAACGTCGGTGCTGGCGGAGCAGCCGGAGTTCGCGAGCGGCGACGGGATGCGGCGGCTGATCGCGCTCACAGACCGGCAAGAACAGCTCGCCGAGATGCTGCGCAAGCGAAGCGAGAGCTCCGGCATCTCGATTACAATTGGGAATGAACACGCCGACCCGCGGATGGAACACCTGACGCTGGTGACGGCTTCGTATCACGCCGGGCCGGTTTCCGGTGTCATCGGGGTGATCGGTCCCACGCGCATGCCGTACGAGAAGGTCATAGCACTCGTTAGGCACGCGTCACAGCTGGTTTCTGAAGTTCTGCAATAACACATGGCTGATTTTTACGAAACGTT
>JBFMFA010000954.1:0-1691 GCA_040753195.1 Gemmatimonadota bacterium
AAATCCGTGCCCGTTCGAAGCGTGCGACTGGAACCCCGGCATGCACCAGCTCCGCGAGAACCTCGGCGCTCGCGCGTTCGCCGCCAACGGTGCGGATTGTCACCGGTGTCCAGCCATTCACCGGGGTTGCCTGACCGTCCAGCGGCAGCAGCGTCCCCGGTCGCCCGACCAGCGCCGGGTGCTGCGGTTTGTTCGTCCAGACCGTGTAGCGGTCGTCCGCCACGCGCTGCGAGAGTTCGTCGGCGCTGCCTACCGCGAGCAGACGCCCCGCATTGAGCACGCCCACGCGCGTGCACAAATCAAGCGCCTCATCCGCGTTATGCGTGGCGATGACAACCGCGCAGTTCCGGCGCGTCGCCAGTTCGTGTCGCAGGAAATTACGAAACTCACGCGCCGAGACGGGATCCAGGCTGCGCGTCGGCTCATCCAGCAGCAGAACGCGCGGCTCCGGAAGGAGCGCGCGCGCGATCAGCAGGCGCTGCATCATCCCGGACGAAAACTGCCCGACCATCTTGCGGCCCGTGTCGGTCAAGCCCACGACCTCCAGCGTCTCCGCCACGCGCCCAGCCACGTCTTTTGCCGGAACCCGCCAGAGGTGCGCAAAGAGCTCGAGATTCTCCTTGGCCGTTAGGCGCCAGTAGAGACTTCGCTCGTTGGCGATCACCGGCGCGACCCGCGCGCGAACCTGGTCCGGCTGCGCGCGCACGTCGTACCCGTCGATGCGCACTTCACCCTCGTCAGGCAGGATGAATGTGGCGAGGATCTTCAGGAGCGTCGTTTTGCCCGCGCCGTTAGGCCCCAGCAAACCGAAAAACTCACCCGCATGCACGTCGAACGTCATGCGATTGACGCTCGTCTGCAGCGTATGCCTGAACGGATGGCGCGCCACGTCACGCCACGAGCGGCGCACCCGAAATCGCTTGGTGAGCGCACGCACGCTGACCAGCGGCGACCCCGGATTCGCCGAGGTCTCTGCGCTCACGGTACGACGCTCAGATCGTCGAGCGGCGCATATTGCCGAACGTGGGTTGCAGAATCGCCGATCACTTCGCCGCTCAGTTCGACCCACGCGTGCGCGTCCATGCCCTCCTCCGATTGCCTGACGCCGACGCGGATAATGGCACCCTGTATGCCATCGATTTGTAGCAGGCGCTGAAGGGCGATGGAACGCACGAGGCACGCCGGACGAAAAACGCCGTATTTCGCGACCCGCCGCACCGCATCGCCCAGCGCCTGCGCGCGGCGCGTGTCGACCCGTGGCTCGCTCGCGTACGCACTCCCCTCCGCGGCGTCGCGTCGGGCGGTCAGCTGCCCTGGAGGGAGTCGCTTCACCGTACGCTGCGCCACCAGCAGCGCCCACTGCGCGCGGAACATATCGCGCCACTGGCGACTGCCTAACGAGAAGAGCTTGCTAGCGAGGGCTCCCACTCGTTGACGTCCCATCGCCACTGGCGGGAACGACCAGCGCATTCGCGAGGAGCTCGTCGAGGTACCGGGTCACGTCGCGTCGAATCAAGGTCGTGGTCGCATCGGGAAACGCTCGCTCCAACGCGCCGCACATCTCAGCGAAAGTAGAGGCAGCTGGTGGCAGGAGTTCCCAAATACGTGCACCCACGTCATTGAGACCAAAGTAGATCTCGCTCGCCGTGGAGTAGATGACGCCCCCTTCCGGCAGCCGTCTGAAAATCACG
>JBFMFA010000955.1:0-1690 GCA_040753195.1 Gemmatimonadota bacterium
ATTTGTATTGCTCGATCCGGCGTTTGCGTCGGCTTACTGCTTTGCGCTCGAGCCCGCACCTATCGCTCACCCTGACTGGGTCGGACTGGCGCTCTCTCCGGCTCGCAACGATGCACGCAAAGTCTCGATCGAGGGTGTGTTATGGATGACGCGAGCAGGCGCGCTCCAACGCTTCGACTTTCGCTACATCGGCCTCGATCGAGTGCTCGAAGCCGCACAGCCGGGGGGCCGGGTGGAGTTCTACCAATTGCCTTCCGGGCAATGGATCGTGTCGCGCTGGATGATCCGCATGCCACAAGGCGCGACTCAGATGGAACCTGTCGGTTTCCGCGCCGCACCGGCTCCGCGCCTCCGGCTCGTAGGGGTGGTTGAGCGCGGCGCGTTTGCGTCCCGGGTGGAGTACGGCGTGCGACAATTCGTCGAACTGAGCCGTCAAGTGGCGATCCTAACGCTCCGCGATCAGTCGGGTCAGCCGCTGCGCGGGACGACGATGCAACTGCCTTCGGAAGGACTGACTTGGACCGTTGATTCGTCGCGCAGCGTCCGCACCGATCCCCTACGCCCGGGAGTCTACCAGCTGTTCGTGCAGACGCCACTCATGCGCGATGTAGGCATCGCGCCGGAACGCGTCGACCTAACGATTTTGCCTGATACCAACGAGGTAGCGATTCACGTAAGTGTGCCGTCGCTCGACGCGATCCGTCGCAAGATCTGCCCCGGCGGCGGCACTGGCGCCGCCGCGTTCGGTAGGGTCAGGGCTGCGCGGCGAGCTGTGCACGTTTCGCGTGTCAGCGATGGGCTGCAAGTAGACGCGGTGACAATCGTGACGAATGCCGTTATCGACTCAACAGGGCGGTGGCATGCCTGCGGCCTTCCGCGGGCGGTAACGCTTGCTCTCTGGACGGAACACGCGGGAGGACGTGAAATCCTGACGCGGTTCCGCATTCCGCGCGCCGTCGATCTCGCCGCCGTTGGTTCACTCGACGCGCCGTCGTTCGCGCTCGCGCGCAGCGAGGCCTCGTTGCCTAACGCCGCGCGATTGGTGCTCCGAGTGATTGCGAGGGACTCGTCTCCGCTGCTGGATGCCGAAGCGGTCCTGGACGACACACTCGTCGTCCGTGCGAACGCGCGCGGGGAACTGCGCATTCCCTCGGATATTGTCGGGACGCATAATCTCGTGGTCCGTCGCATAGGGTACGCCCCGCACTCGGTTTCGGTGACGGTTTCGCAAACGCAGGTGAATGTCGATACGGTGTACCTTGTTCCTCTTCCACAACGCCTGGCGGAAGTGACAATTCGGGGACGCGTGTTGCAGGTGCCGGCCAAATTCGCGGACGTCATTCGACGCTCCGCGTCCGGGTGGGGAACGGTTTTTACGCGCGAAGAGATTCGCAATGCGCCGGACCTCAAGAGCCTGCTGGCGACACTTCCCGGCGTTGTCGTGAGCGATAGGGAAGTCGGTTTTGCGCGCTGCGGCCCCATGCTGGATCCGCTCGCTCCCAAAAAGATCCATGTGTACATCGATGCCGTCCGCGTCAGCGCGCTGCCGGATCACTTCGCCGAGCGCGTCGATCAAACGCGGGCAGGCGGAATGGAAGACGCGGTGCTGGATGCGATGCAGATGGTCTCACCGAGCGAGGTGGAGTATATGGAAGTGTATCGCGGTGTCGCGCAAATCCCAGTGGAGTTT
>JBFMFA010000956.1:0-1685 GCA_040753195.1 Gemmatimonadota bacterium
TACCTGCGGGAGGATGGCATCCCGGACGTGCTCGAAGCGCGGCGCAAGAGCGGTGAGCTGGAGAAACCCGCCAAGGAGCTGTACCACAAACACGTGAAAGCACTGATCCAGGTCGGCGAAACACGCAGCGAGCACTTTGCGACTGTCCTTGGCTATCCCGCCGAGATCGTACCGCTGGAAAATCCGTACACGCTGGCCCGAGGCGCGACGCTGCGGGTGCGCACGCTGGTCGACGGTAAGGCGGCCGCGCATCAATATGTGTTGTACGGTGGACGAACGCCTAACGAGGGGCGCATCGAGCAGCGCAACGTCCGCTCGGACGCCGAAGGTGTCGCCCGGATTCCGCTGAGCGCCGCCGGCACGTGGTACGTCAAATTCATCAACATGGCACGCGTCGACCGCGATACCGTGGACTACGAGTCGAAGTGGGCCACGCTCACGTTCCAAGTGCGCTAACTGCGTACCTCAGCCGACAAACGCGGTCGCTCTCTGCCGTTAGGCACGTCAACTCGTATTCATGAGGGTTCCCGCTGATGTTGCCTTCGTCGGCCCCCCCGCATCGCGGTGACATGAAACTCACATGTTCAGTTGGTGCCCTCGACCACAATGCTCGCCCTCGCTTGACGACTGGGCTACGCGCGTTCATTTCATCAATAACAACAGACTCCATGTGCCGCTTCGCTGCTTCCGCTACGCGCCCGCTGATCGCACTTCTCTTGCTCACGCCCACCGTTGTCGTTGCGCAACGACGAACCGGCGCCGAGCGTTGCGGGCCGGGAGTGCCGCCAAGCGAACGTCGACCATACGTCGGCTTGCCCAGCGGCAATGTGTTCTGTCCGCTCATCGCCGATCCCAAAGCGATGCGCTCTTTCTTGTCGTATCAGCAGGAAAAGAAATCAGCCGACTCGATCGAGAGCGTTGGCGCGGTCGGCATCAGCGATGCATTCGGCCTCGCCCGCTGGGGCGGAAATGCTCGTAGCGAAGGCGTACAACTGAGCCTCGAGGGCGCCATCTTTGCGCAATTCGACCTCGGCTCTTCTTCGTACGATTTGATCAACGCCGACTATCTCGTTGGTGTGCCCCTAACGATGCGCAAAGCGGCATTCTCTGCCCGCTTCAGTATTTATCACCAAAGCTCACACTTGGGCGACGAGCTGCTTTTGCGGCGCAATGAAATAGAGCGCGAGAACCTCTCGTTTGAGTCCCTCGACATGATCCTCTCGGTCGACGCGGGTGCACTCCGCCTTTACGGTGGCGGTGAGTACATCTTCCACCGACAGCCGCGCGATCTGGAACATTACGTAGCGCAGGGCGGCGCCGAGTTGCGTCCCTTTGCGGCGCTCGTACGCTTCGGTCGCATCGGTTTTTTGCGTTTTCTCGCGGCGGTCGACCTCAAGTCGTCACAGGAGCAAGACTGGGATCCGAGCGTCAGCGCGCGCGTGGGGTTTGAGATCGATCGACCATTCACCGGAGAACTGCCGGCGCGAAGCTGGAGCATTTTGTTCGAGAGTTACCGCGGTCCGTCGCCGTACGGACAGTTTTTCAGGCAGAAGATTCAGTACATCGGCGTCGGCGCGCATTTCTCGCTGTAGCCGAGTCGCTTGTCGGCAGGGCATCCCGCTGCGGCACCCGAGTCGCGGGGAGGCACGGGCACCCCCGCCCGGACCGGGCCAAAGCACGCCTTA
>JBFMFA010000957.1:0-1684 GCA_040753195.1 Gemmatimonadota bacterium
ACTCGCCGAAGGAGACCTTCACCATTCGAGGCAGCGCTGATGATGGCCAGCCGCAATTCGTTCTGGAATGGGACTCACTCCGCGTGCGGGTCCCTGTGGTGCCGCGCTCATGATCGAACCATGGCCGGGTCGCTGCCTAACAAGCAATTGCTGCAGACGCCGCAGACTCTGGCGGTCGGCCGCCGCGGGCTGCGCCACGGCGGCCAACCATGATATGCGGCGCAGCAGAATTGCACGCCGTTAGGCAGCACGAATGAACCGCCTCTGGGTTTCTTGTCTGGCTGGCGCAATCCTCCTGTTTTCTCTGGATATGCGAGGACAGACCGCGCGCGACAGTGCCGGTGTGAGGATCGTGCAACATCCGCGCAATGCAAAACCGGCCGCAACGTGGCAATTGGGACGCGTATTGGCCCGTATCTCAGGACCCTTCGGCAACGCTCGTGAGTTCACCAACGTTCGTGGCGTCGCACGCCTCAGCAGCGAAAGTATCGTTGTCGCGAATGGCGGCACGAATGAGGTTCTATTCTTTGATCGGCGTGGTGGCTTCCAGACCGCGAGCGGCCGCGCTGGCGCAGGCCCGGGTGAATTCCAGCGCCTAACGCGGCTCCTACGATCAGGCGATACGCTCGTCGCGGTCGACGCCGATAGCAGAGCTCAAGTATTTAGTCCGACGGGTGATCTCGTCCGAAGCCTCCGGGCAGCGCGACGTGACGGTGCGCGTAGTCCACAGCGAATAGCGACTGGTGAGTTCGGCAGCACGTACGTTGTGGTAACCCAAGGAACGGGACGGGACGAACTTGAGCGCGATACAGTTACACAGTTGCTAACGCGCAGTGGACAGTCAGGTGATTCGTTGTCGCCCATCGTTGCGTTTCCGGCGTATCGCCCGATTCGACTAGGAAGTGCTCCAGGACGACTCTTGTTAGACGCCGAAGGCGTAGTCGCCGCGATGGATCGTCGAATCTGCATTGGCTACAGCGACAAGTACGAGGTTTGGTGCTACGCCGGAGATGGCAGGCGAACGCTTCGCATCAGCCGCGACGTTTCAACGCGCGAAATCGACGCGGCCGAGCGCGCTTTAGTGCGGCGCGCCTATCTAGATGCGAATCGCGATGCGCCGCCGGCGCTCCGGGAGAGAATGGAGCGTGCTGCGGAAGAGTTTCGATTCGCATCGCGGGCGCCGGTGTTTAGCCGCTTCGTGCTAAGTGCTGCGGGCGACCTTTGGGTGAGCCCCTTCATGCCCGGCTTTGGAATGCCCGGTCCCGGCGCTTTGTTGGCGCCATCCGCCGAACACATCTGGAACGTGTTTTCTGACATCGGTGCGTGGGTCGCTTCCATCGCTCTGCCGAGGCGTTTCGTGTTGTATGAAATTGGAGTCGACTATGTAGCCGGCGTCGTGTTTGACGATGACGACGTTGAACACGTTGTGCTCATGGAGTTAAAACGCTAATTGCGAACGTGCTGCCTAACAAGCCGTTGCTGCAGTCGCCGCAGACTCTTGATGAGGGCGCGCATGTGCTTCGCCATGCGCGCCAACCATGATATGCGGCGCAGCAGAACGGCACGCCGTTAGGCGGACATCGAGCATCCGTGTCTAGCTCTTTTCTTGTTTTTTTCGGAAGTGACGATGTACGGGGCTCCATGCGCAACGGGCCCATGTCGCTCGGCCGGCGGCGCACCACCT
>JBFMFA010000958.1:0-1679 GCA_040753195.1 Gemmatimonadota bacterium
GCCCGGGCCGTTTACGACGCAGCCCATCACCGCCACCTTGAGCTCTTCCACACCCGGGTAGCGTGTTTTCCAGTCCGGCATCCGCTCGCGCATGTACCCCTGAATGTCTTCGGCCATCTGCTGGAAGAACGTCGACGTCGTGCGTCCGCAACCGGGACACGCCGTCACTTGAGGCGTGAATGCGCGCAAGCCTAACGACTGGAGTATTTGCTGCGCGACGAGGACCTCTTCCGTGCGATCACCACCAGGACGCGGCGTCAGCGAGACCCGAATCGTATCGCCGATGCCTTGCGCGAGGAGAATCGAAAGCCCAGCCGTAGATGCGACGACGCCTTTTGTTCCTAAACCCGCCTCCGTCAAACCGAGGTGGAGCGGGAAGTCGCAGCGTCGGGCAAGCCGTTGATAGACCTCAACCAGATCGCGCACGACCGAGATCTTGCACGAGATGATGATGTGATTGTGCGCGAGTCCTGCCTCTTCGGCGAGCGCAGCCGAGCGGATGCCGCTTTCCACCATCGCATCGAGATAAACGTCGCGCGCATCACGCGGCTCAGAAGACTTCGCGTTCGCATCCATCATGTGCGTCAACAGATCCTGGTCCAGCGAACCCCAGTTGACACCGATCCGGACCGGTTTCCCATTCGCAATGGCGACGTCGACGATCGCGCGGAAGTTCGCGTCGCGATGACGGCTGCCGACGTTTCCCGGGTTTATCCGGTACTTCGCGAGAGCGCGCGCACAGGCCGGGTGGCGCGACAGCAGAAGGTGACCGTTGTAGTGAAAGTCCCCGATTATCGGGACATTCAAGCCGCTAGCCGCGACTCGATCCACGATGTCCGGGACCGCCTCGGCCGCTTCATCGTTATTGACAGTGACCCGCACCAACTCCGACCCGGCCGTGGCGAGGGCGATGACCTGCTGTGCTGTGCTTTCAGCATCAGCCGTGTCGGTGTTTGTCATCGATTGCACGACTATCGGATGGGCGGATCCTATCTTGACCCCGCCCACGTGCACGGCCACCGTTTGTCGACGCGCGCTGTAAGTCACGAACACACCAAGTAATGATTACTCAGAAAGCTAGTAAGGCGCCGATGGTTCGTAACGTCGAGGAGCGAGTGAATGCCTGACGAGCCATTGGACAAGCCGCCACACGGCTACACGACTCAGGACGTCGAGGAAATCCGCACCCAAGAACGGGCGGAGAGACAGAGAGGCTTCGTGCGGCGTAATTGGGGGAAACTGACGCTCCTCACCTTGGTCGCCGGGCCCCTATTGGTCTTGAGTATCTGGACGGCTCTCGCCCTGTCGTATTCGTACAGCGAAGGGGACCGAACGGGTTTTGTGCAGAAGTTCTCCAGGAAGGGGTGGATATGTAAAACGTGGGAAGGAGAGCTCGCACAGGTGAACCTGCCGGGGCAGCCAGCGACGATCTTCCTTTTTACAGTCCGAGATGACGCCGTGGCGGCGAAAGTGAATGCCGTGGCCGGGAAGCGGGTGACGATCACGTACGAGGAGCACCCGGGGATACCCATCTCATGCTTTGGGGACACGCGCTACTTCGTGATTGACGTTCGGCCGCTCGAATAGGCACCGGTCCGTACCGACCTCGTGTATTGTCGGGCCATCAGGTCATTCCTATATTCGTCGCGCTTAAAACCGCTGTGTGCCTCCGGGTGAGG
>JBFMFA010000959.1:0-1679 GCA_040753195.1 Gemmatimonadota bacterium
GTGCGCGCGGCCGCCCAGCCCGGTCTCAATGAGCCTGGTGCAAGCGCTGCCCTGCCGCGGCGCCGCTCTCGACTCGCTGTGTACCCCAGTTGTAGATGCCGGCGATCGCCGCGACGAGGACGCCGAAGTAGATCGCCAGCAGTAGCAGTCCCACAATGAAGCCGCCGATCGAGAGTGGCCGCGTTAGGCCTGGAAGGTCGATGTGCAGCGCGTAGCTCAGGAATGCGGTCGTGCCGCCTGGCGCGATCGCGACCACGAGGGTGCAGATCGTGAAGGCCACGGCAACGCCGAGCGCTGTCGCGAATCCGAGTGCTTTTGCGTTGATTCTCATATGTGCCCCGCATGTGAAGGTGATGATGTTGTCGGGCCGCGCGCGCCGCGCCACTTGGGGAAGTAGGCGGGGACGATCGCTGCGTATCGCTCATAGTCCGTCGCGAACGTTGCGCGCATCTCGCGCTCTTCTGTCCTCGCGAGGCGCGTGTACACCACAACGAGGATGGGGAACATCACGAGCGTGAGAATCGTCGGCCATTGCAGCAGGAAGCCGAACATGATCGTGATGAACGCCATGTATTGCGGGTGGCGCACGCGCGCGTACGGCCCGGTCGCCGCCAGCCGCTGCTCGCGTTGAGCGGCGTAGAGCACACGCCATGCAGATGCGAGCAGGATGAACCCGCCGGCGATGAACAGGTTGCTCAGCAAGTGCAGCGGGTTCAAATGCGCGTCACCCTTCCAGCCGAGAAGCGTATTCCACAGGTGTCCCACGTCGTGCGACAAGAGGTCCAGTTGCGGATAACGCTGCCCGAGCCAGCCGGACAGCGCGTAAATCGTTAGGGGGAAGCCATACATCTCTGTAAACAGCGCTACGATGAATGCGGAGAATGCTCCGAATGAGCGCCAGTCACGTTTGGTACGCGGCTTGGTGAAGCTGAACGCGAAGACGATGAAGATCGCCGAGTTCAGCAGCACGAGGGTCCAGAGACCGTAGGCTGGAAGGCGCTGGTTCATCGAAAGTCCTCGGCGGACGCGCCATGAGCCGCGTGGCCTTCAGGGCGCCGGGTGGTATTGCCTGGCGGCGCACTCCCGTCCCCGTGACTGCCGTGCCCTCGATGCATGAACATGTGCAGCAGTGGACAAGCGAGCAGGAACAAGAACGGAAGCGCGCCAAAGAGGTGAGCGCGGTGTTCGGTCTGAAGGAAGAATGCAGCGATGAGCAGGAAGCCGAGCGTTGTGAGAACCGTTCGTGCGAGCGATGAAGTTTTGGATGAGCCGTTCACAGGCGCCTCCGCGGCTCCGCAGCGTTGTATCCGGCGCGACGCAAAGCGGACCGGAGCGCGACTTCGCCGCACCGTTCAGCGTCGTACTCGATGTAGGCCATCTCGGTCACGGGATTGACGTAGACCCGCGTAACGCCCGGCACGTCGCGCAGCACGCGCTCGATCACTGGTGCGGCATCAGCGCAGCCGAGGTCGCGTATGGGCAGCGCTGAGTGTTGGATCATTGCGGCCTTCTCTTGGGTTGTAGTCATCGATCCCACCTCGCTGCTGCGACACGAAGCTGTCGCTGGCTGTATGTCCGATGGCAACGTAGCGCCGCTGGCTGAGCCGTAGCTGAAGCCGCGCTGAGTGCTCAGCCGATTGGCCGGGCGCTTTCCGCCGTCACGCAGCCGGACGCGTTGG
>JBFMFA010000960.1:0-1679 GCA_040753195.1 Gemmatimonadota bacterium
CTGCGCGAGCTAAGCGTCGGTTTTCTCGGCCGCAGCTGGAGCGCTCTGGTCGGTGCGCTGAATGATGACGCGCGTCGGTATCGCGAGCTGAATCCGCTCGCTTTCGAAGCGGCGTAGCAGCGCCAGATAGATCCCCTGTTGCAGATCCATGCCTACGTTGAAGTCCGGATTCAACGAGAAAAAAACGAGCTCGAAGTCCATCGACGCGTTGGCAAGCCGCGCGAAGTGCGCGCGGTCGAAGCGCACGTTAGGCTGCTGTTGTACGATTTCGCGTATGATACCCGGGATACGACTTAGCACTGCCACCGGCGTTTCCGGAGCAAGCGAGATCGTCATCACGATGCGACGTTCGCGCATGCGCGCGTAATTCCGAACGCGCGCCTTGAGCAGATCGGCATTTGAGAAGACAACTTCTTCACCTTGTAGCGCGCGGACGCGCGTGGTCTTCAAACCGATCTTCTCGACGGTTCCTACCTGACCATCTACGTCGATCGTTTCGCCGACGAGAAACGGCTTATCGACGACGATCGACAAGGCGGCGAAGAGATCGCCGAGGATGTTCTGAACGGCCAGCGCGATCGCGATACCACCGATGCCAAGTCCGGTGAGGAGGGCAGTGACGTTGTAGCCCAGCGCTGTGAGCGCTGCAACGAAGACAAAGGCCCAGATGATGCCCTGGGCCAGGAAGCCAGCAGCAAATACTGCGGTGCGACTGGCCGCGTCCGACTGCCGGTGGATGTAGCCGCGGGTAATCGACCGTACCGCGGCGCGTCCCCAGAGTCCGGCCTGCAGCGCAAGGGCGAGAATTGAGATGACGCCCATGACTCGCGTCGCAGGAGTTGGCAACGTGAGCGCCGAAGACGCGGCTTGCAGGGCGACGACGACGATGAAGATGACATTCGTCGCAGCAAAGAGCGCGACGAGCGCGTCGTCGATTTGCGTCGACGTGCGTGTGGCGAGAACCGCGAGTCGCTTTCTGAGGAGTAGCTTGGCCGCAACGAGAACGCCTGCGACAGCGAGGAACACAACGGCAGCCGTCATCCACGCGGTAGGAGAGCTTGCCCTCAGGGTTTCAACGAGTTGTTCGACGACATTCATAGCGGGCGCGCTAGCACGAAAATGCTTGACAGGTCAGGAGTTCACCGGGACATTCTGTACACAATTCAACATCCAAACGCGCAGGCGCGTAGCCGCTTGTTAAACGCCGTGCACTTTGTGAGTTGAGCATAGATGTCCGTCGCCCGTGCCGATGCGGAAGGGTCCACCGGCAATTCCCCGTAAGGAGAACCCCATGTCAAAGTTCCGTTCGACAAGTCCGCTCTGGCGTTATGCTGGTGCGGCAATTCTCGCTGCGTTCACGGCCGCCAAGGCCGAGGCGCAAACGGGAACGATTTCCGGCACCGTAACTGATCGCGCCACCGGTTTGCCAGTACCGGCTGCACGCATTCAAGTCGTCGGCGTGCAAACGCTCGGCATCGCGACCGATGATCGCGGTCGTTATGTGCTGCGTACCGTGCCGGCTGGTCAGCAGACATTACGAGCCACGCGCATCGGTTTCCGTCCGGAAACGCAGGCAGTGAGCGTGGCCGCGAACGACACGGCGCGCGTGAATTTCCAGTTGTCGCAGAGTGCGATCGAACTCTCATCGGTGGTCGTGACGGGGACGGGCGGCGCCGTTG
>JBFMFA010000961.1:0-1101 GCA_040753195.1 Gemmatimonadota bacterium
TCGGTAAGCGCTGGCGCGTGAGGTCGTATTGCGCCCCGACGTCGAGCGCACTCGTCGAGGCCTGCAGCGACACACACGCACCGGTGCAGTCGACGCGAAACTGGACAACCTTGTACGTCACCCCAGCTGTGGCACCCTGCGCGAGCTGCGTGGCGAAGCTCGCCGCGAATACCACTTGTCGCGGGAGGAGCGTGCCTAACGCACCCGTCGAGTCGACCCGCGGCTCCTGTTCGCCAAGATCCAGTACGCTGGCCGCCAAGCCAAAGACGCCAAAGTCGCGCCACGGCACGACGACATTCAGTGCGTCCGCCGTTCCGTTGATGCTCTGTGAATGGTGAATCGCGGCCTCGCGCTGCGGATTGCCCGATAGGCCGGCAGGATTCCACCACACACTTTCGCTCGAGCCGCGCGCCGTGGTGGCCGCCAGGCCCATGCCGACCGCGCGCGCCCCGGTCGGGAGCAAGAGAAACAGCGCCCCTTCGGTTGCCACCCCCTCCTGCGCGGCAAGCTCACGCGCCACAAAGCTCGCCAGAGCCATCGCCGCAATGAGCAGCAGCTGCGCCGGCCGGCGCGTTAGGCGGCCGCGGATACGCACGGTCGCCATTCTCCCGATATCAGAAGGATACGGCCTCGTCCAGCAGCAGAATCGGGATGCCGTCGCGAACTTCGTAGCGCAAGCGGCAGCGCTGGCAGAGCAACGCGGCTTCGCGTTCGCGGTACTCCAGTTCACCTTTGCACCGCGGGCATGCGAGCACGGCTAGCAACTCAGGAGATAAAGGCACGACGCGTCAGTCCTCGTTCTGCAGCAGACCCAAGCGTCGCAGCGCGATTTTATCGCGACGCCAGTTCGGTAACACCTTCACCCTCAGATCGAGATACACCGGCGAGCCGACGAGTGCTTCAATGCGTTGTCGCGCCGCACGACCGATTTCGCGGATGCGAGACCCTCGTGCACCGACGAGAATACCTTTTTGGCTCTCGCGCTCGACGTAAATGATGGCTCGAATGTACACCGGCTCTGCACCCTCCCGGAACTCTTCCACGATGCACGCCACGCTGTGTGGGACCTCCTCCTTGAGCTGCTCGAGCGCAGCTTCGCGG
>JBFMFA010000961.1:1111-1673 GCA_040753195.1 Gemmatimonadota bacterium
CGCGGATGTACTCCGCGGCAATGCTACGGACCGAATGGGTGGAGACGTCCTCCTCTGAATAAAGGAAAGGGCTCTCGGGTAGATGTGCCGCCAAGCGATCCAGCAGCTCTTCTATCCCCTCGCCGGTGAGGGCACTGATCGCCAAGGCTTCGGGTCGGCTGCCTAACAAGGCCTGTCTGCGCTCACCGTCGACTAAATCGATTTTGGTGAATGCGGTGAGGATGGGCGCCGCCGGCGCGCGTTCCAGCCTGGCCTGTTGCACGAGGTCGCCGTGTTCGCGCGACGACGCGTCCAGCAGATGCAGGACGACGTCGGCGTCGGCGATGGCAGCGAGGCTATGCGCGCGCATACTCTCGTGTAGCAGGTCGTGGGGCGTAATCAGGCCGGGCGTATCATGTAGAACCAGCTGAACATCGCCGCGCGTAACGATGCCCACGACTCGCGTTCGCGTGGACTGTGGTTTGGGACTGATGATGCTGAGGTGCTCACCGACGAGGCGGTTGAGCAAGGTCGACTTGCCGGCGTTAGGCTTTCCAACTACGGCAACGAAGCCCGCGCGACT
>JBFMFA010000962.1:0-1672 GCA_040753195.1 Gemmatimonadota bacterium
AATAAGCGTGAGGAGATCCCCGAAGTGCGCGCCGGCGACATCGCTGCCGCGATTGGGCTCCGAGACACACGTACTGGCGACACGCTCTGCGACGACGACAAACCGATCATCCTGGAAGCGATGCGCTTTCCGGCTCCGGTTATCGACGTTGCGATTGAGCCGAAGACGAAAGCGGATCAAGACAAGCTTTCTATCGCGCTCAACAAGCTCGCTGAAGAAGATCCGACGTTCCGCGTGCACACCGATGCCGAGACGGGACAGACGATCATCTCCGGCATGGGCGAGCTGCACCTCGAGATCATCGTCGACCGCATGATGCGCGAGTTCAAAGTCGACGCGAACGTCGGGCGACCGCAGGTTGCCTATCGCGAGACGGTGCGCGCGCGTGTGGAGAAAGTGGAGGGGAAGTTCATCCGCCAGTCAGGTGGTAAGGGGCAGTACGGCCACGTGGTGATCAACCTCGAACCGTTGCCCGCCGGAAGCGGCTTCCATTTCGAAGACAAGATTGTTGGTGGAACAGTGCCCCGCGAATACATCGGGCCAGTCGAGCAGGGCGTGAAGGAAGCGCTCGAGAACGGTGTGCTCGCCGGGTATCCGATGGTCGACGTGAAGGTCGAGCTGATCTTTGGCTCGTACCACGAAGTCGATTCGAGCGAAATGGCGTTCAAAATCGCCGGCTCGATGGCTCTCAAGGAGGCCGCGAAAAAGGCACATCCGGTGCTGCTCGAGCCGATGATGAGTGTTGAGGTTGTCGTCCCGGAGCAGTATATGGGCGACGTCCTCGGCGATCTCTCGGCGCGCCGCGGGAAGATCGGCGGCATGATGCAGCGCGGCGAAGCGCAGGTGATCGCGTCGACGGTGCCACTGGCAGAGATGTTCGGGTACTCGACGAAGCTGCGTTCGATGACGCAGGGACGCGCCGTGTATTCCATGGAGTTTGCACACTACGAAGACGTACCAAAGAGCAAAGCAGAAGAAGTCATTAGCAAGAGCAAGGGATAAACACTGCAGGGAGCCTAACGCTCAACCGGGAATCGAATCATGGCAAAGGCAAAATTCGCGCGGACTAAGCCGCACGTGAACGTCGGCACCATCGGCCACGTCGACCACGGCAAGACGACACTCACCGCTGCCCTTACGAAGGTTTCGGCCGACAAGGGGTGGGGGACGAAGTACGTCTCGTACGACGAAGTGGCGAAGGCCTCCGAATCACAGGGCCGCCGCGACGCAACGAAGATCCTAACGATTGCGACCTCGCACGTTGAATACGAGACAGAGAAGCGCCACTACGCGCACGTCGACTGTCCGGGACACGCCGACTACGTGAAGAACATGATCACGGGCGCGGCGCAGATGGACGGCGCGATTCTCGTCGTGAGCGCGGTCGACGGTCCAATGCCGCAGACGCGTGAACACGTGTTGCTCGCTCGCCAGGTGAACGTGCCGCGCATCGTTGTCTTCCTCAACAAGTGCGACCTCGTCGAAGACGCCGAGCTGCTCGACCTTGTCGAGCTCGAAGTGCGCGAACTGCTCAGCAAGCAGAAGGTCCCCGGTGACGACACGCCTGTCATCCGCGGTTCCGCCTCCAAGGCAATCGAAGGCGATCCGGCGTGGGTGGCGAAGATCGAAGAGCTCTACAAGGCGCTGGACGAGTTCATTCCAGAGCCGGTGC
>JBFMFA010000963.1:0-1667 GCA_040753195.1 Gemmatimonadota bacterium
GAGGATGTGCGCGCGACGCTGCTGCAACTCGGGATACACATCATTCAACATCGCAATGACGGTCTCGACGCCGTGCACGAGCGTGGGCTCGCGTCTGCCTAACAACCAGGCGTGGCGTACCCCGCGCCGCAGGATACGGCGCAACACGTAGCCGCGTCCCTCGTTCGACGGGAACACACCGTCAGCCAACAGGAACGCCACCGCGCGGGCATGATCGCCGAGCACGCGGAACGACGCGGGGTCGACGGTGAGCGTGCGGCCGCCGCGCTGCACGTCGTACGGATCGTCCGACGAGCGGCCGCGGTATTCGATGCCAACGACTTTTTCGAACGTTTGGATGATCGGCGCGAACGCGTCCGTGTGGAAGTTGCTCGTGACGCCCTGCATAACGGCGGAGATGCGATCGAGCCCCGCCCCCGTATCGACGGACGGACGCGGCAGCGGAACGAGCGTTCCGTCCGGCTGCTTGTCGAATTGCATGAACACGAGATTCCAGATCTCCAAAAAGCGCCCCGCTTCGGCACCTTCCACAAACGCCTCGAGCGAAAACTCCTTCCGGTTCAACTCGGTCCACTCGCCTTTCGCGTTAGGCGGAAACGCCCAGTCCTGGGCGAGATGCGCGAGGTCCACGAAGATCTCGGAACAGGGACCGCATGGACCAGTATCCGCCATCTGCCAGAAGTTATCTTTCTCGCTGAGGCCGTAGATGCGCGAATCGCTCAGACCCGTTACTTCCCGCCAGAGCGCGCGCGCCTCGTCGTCCTCGTGGAAGACGGACACTCGCAGATGTTCCGGCGGCAACCCCAGGGTGCGCGTGACATACTCCCAGCCAAAAGCAATCGCGTCGCGCTTGAAGTAATCTCCAAACGAAAAGTTGCCTAACATCTCGAAGAAGGTGTGGTGTCGGGCCGTATGCCCCACCTGTTCGAGATCGTTATGCTTGCCGCCGGCGCGCACGCACTTCTGCGACGTGACGGCTCGGCGACCGGCGACCGGCTCTTCCAGCCCCAGGAACATTTTTTTGAACTGGACCATGCCGGCGTTCGTGAACAGCAGAGTTGGATCATCGGCCGGCACCAGCGAAGAACTCGGCAGCACCTTGTGATTGTGCTGGCTGAAGTAGTTCAGGAACGAGGAGCGGATCTCTGACGCGCGCATGGCCGGAAATATAGAACGCGTCGGTGGGACTTACGGTGCTTCGTCGCCGTCCTCCCCCTTTTCGTCGAGCACAGCATCCATGGCGGACCGGATCACATCGGGGGAGAAGCCACGCCGCGCCAGGAATCCGTATAGCCGCTGGCGGTCCTTCTGGGGGTCGCGCGCCGCATGCGTCCGACGCCATTTCGCGGCCGCAGCCGCGGCCGAACGAGTGTCATCGATCGCCGCGTCTTCGTCAGCCTGCGCCAGCGCCGGTTCGATACGGTTCTGAGAAAGTCCGCGCTTACGGAGTTCCTGTCGCAGACGATGCTTGGCCCAGCCACGGCCGCTGGCCCGATCGCGCACGAATTGATCGGCGAAGCGAGCGTCGTCGAGGTATCCACGTTCGGTGAGCGTCGTTATGACCCACTGCACGTCTTCAACGGCTGGGCGGTCCTTTGCGCGCACCAGCGATTGTTTGAGTTCGGTTGTGGTTCGTGCGCGGACTGCGAGGAGTCGGAGCGCCTTGT
>JBFMFA010000964.1:0-1666 GCA_040753195.1 Gemmatimonadota bacterium
CAGCGTCGCCGCGGCGACAGTCGCCGCGATCACCAGCGTAATCGCAAGCACGAGCGGGTAGTCGCGACTCAAGGCGGCTTCGACGCCAAGCCGGCCCATGCCGGGCCATGAGAAAACCGATTCCGTGATCGCGGCACCACCGACCAGACGCGGGAGCTGCAAGCCGAGCACCGTCACCACGGGAATGAGCGCGTTGCGTAGCGCGTGGCGCCAACGCACGCGCGCGGCACTCAACCCTTTCCCGCTGGCGACGCGAATGTGCGGCTGCAATAATGCGCTGCGCGTGCTCGACCGCGTGTAGCGCAGCATCTCAGCCGTCAGGGCGGCGGCCAGGACCAGCGCAGGCATGATGAGGTGCCACAGCCGGTCACCTAACGAGGGATCCGCTCCGACCGTGGTACTCCCACCCGCCGGCAACACACCGAGCGTTACCGCGAATAGCATGATCAGCAGCATCGCGAGCCAGAAGGCCGGGATCGCCATCAGGGCTGATGCCAGCATCGTAACCACATGATCGACAGCGGAGCCGGGGCGCGCGGCGCAGTACGAACCGACCGTTACGCCGACAATCAGCGCGATCGCCAAGGCCGTGCCGGCAAGCCAGAGCGTGTCGGGGAGCCGTTCGCGGATGGCTGAAGCGTTAGGTACCTGGTAGAGAAACGAGGTTCCCAGGTCGCCACGCGCGACGCGGCCCAGCCACGCGCCGTATTGGACGACGATTGGCCTGTCGATGCCCAGTCTCGCTTCGATCTCCGCGCGCTCCGCGGCCGTGAGTTTGGGATCGGCGAGCAGCGACGGCCCGCCCGGCGCGGCATGCACGATGGCGAACGTCGCTGTACAGACGAGAAAGAGCGTCGTGAGCGCGTGCAGCACGCGACGCCCGAGATAGCGAGCCATCCTGGGCGGGAGCTAGTTGGACGGCGGGTCGCCGACGGCGAGTCGTTCGCTGTGACGCAACGCGTCGCGCAGACCGAGACGCGGCAGTCCTTTCACCGAGGAACGCATCGCAATCAACTCTCTCGGATAATACAGCACGAGCACGGGTGGGTCTGCGCGCTCCACGGCCTGAAACGCGTGATAAATTGCGCGCCGCCTAACGCTGTCGAGCGTTGCTCGGCCTAACGTCAGCAAGCTGTCCACGACGACGTTGCGATAGAAGTAGTGGTTGTTGTCCTGCCCTGTGGTGTAGAACGCCCACTGATCGGGGTCTGGAGGTGTCGTCCACCAGATCAGCACCGCGTCGAACTTACCCGTCAGCAGATGGTCGCGCACGAGGGCGGCAAACTCGAGCATGCGCAGCGTCACATCCATCCCGAGCGCCTGTAGATCGTGTTGCACCGCCAGCGCGGCCTGCTCGCGTGTGGGGTTTCCCTTGTCGACAAAAAGGACGAAGCGGAAGGGTTCACCCTTCGCGTTTCTCAATTTGCCATCGGGCGCGGCCTTCCATCCGGCTTCGGCCAGTAAGGCCCGCGCGCTGTCGCGGTCGAAGACGAGTCGTTTCAGCGAGTCGGCGAAATACGAGCCCAGCACGACGGGAATCGTGCCGACCGGAACGTCGCCGTGCCCTTTGAGCACACCGTCGAGGATCGCCTGACGATTGATCGCGTACCCCAGCGCGCGCCTAACGAGCACTGGCTGAAACATGGCCTGCTTCTGATTGAAGCCG
>JBFMFA010000965.1:0-1661 GCA_040753195.1 Gemmatimonadota bacterium
CCCGGTAGCGGTTCGTGTCGCGTATCGGCGTTCCGTCCGCGAGTGTGAGCGAAGTGACCCGCCGGCCCTGCGCGCGAGTCGTATCGAAGGTCACGCGGACGCCGCTCAGGTGCCAGTTGAAGGACGGCTGTACCACTTGCCTCTCCAACTCGGCGCGCAACTCACGGCCCGTGACCGTTAGGCGCGTCAGCCGGTTCCCGAACGGGTGCACCTCGAAGAACGCACCGAACGTCGCCACGCCAGGGCGCAGCGGCGCGCGGATCCCACCGTTGTTCATGATCCCGATGTCAGCCCGGGCGATCGTGCGCTGCGCGTCCGCTATCAGTTTTCCCATGCTGCCGCGCACGCCCTGGCTGATGTGCTCGGCGATTTCGATGACGGGGACGCTCATACGGTCGGCGATCGCGGAGACGGCGCGCGCGACGATAGCCGCGGTGGCGGAATCCGGTGCGATCCAGTCGGCGCGCACGTCGCGCACATCGATCACCGGCATCACGCCGGAGTCGCCTAACGGGATGTCGATGATGCCCAAGGCGGTGCTTCGTGCGCGCGCCTGCACGATTGGAATGCCGCGCACCAGGCCGCGCACCGGGCTGTGTGTATGGCCGCTCACAATCGCGTCGATTCGTTCAGTCAGTCGTTCGGCCAGACTGACGATCTCGCCGCGGCAGGATGTGACTTCCCTCCCGCAAAATGCGCCGATGTGCGCGATGACGACGACCTTGTCTGCCCCACGCGCGCGCAACGCCCGAGCCCTGGCGTCGATGATGGGAGCCGGGTCGAGGAAACGAAGGTCCTTGACGACCACGGCACGCGTGACCGTCGGTGTGCCAACCAGGGCGGCACCGATGACCCCAAGGCGCAGATTACCTAACGTCACGAGCGTGTCATCCCGGATCCATGGGATGTCCTGGCCCCGTGCATCGCGCACATTGGCGGCAAGGATGCCGTATCGGGCGGCACGCATTTGCGCTCGCAGCGTGTCGAGCCCCCAATCGAATTCGTGGTTCCCTAACGCGGCGGCTGTGAGGTCGAGTGCATTGAAGATCTCGATCACCGGGCGGCCGAAGGCCAGGTTGGATGCCGGCGTC
Source organism: Gemmatimonadota bacterium (assembly GCA_040753195.1). GTDB lineage: Bacteria > Gemmatimonadota > Gemmatimonadetes > Gemmatimonadales > Gemmatimonadaceae > DASYRX01. The sequence continues at coordinate 1,092 of JBFMFA010000965.1, forward strand.
CCTTGAAACATGTCGCCGCCGTCGAGCCATACACTTTCACATTGCGGCGCAACACAGGCGCGCCGCGCCGCGCGAATTTCCGCGACGAGAAACGCAGCCCCGCCACGCATCACGCCGGCAGAATCGGCGCGTGTCTCCAGCGCCCCGTGAAAGTCGTTTGTGGCGATGACGCGCAACCATCGGCCATTCGTTAGGTGGCGGTCGTTGCGCACCGCGTCGCTCGGCGGCGGACTTTCGCCGCGCCGCGTTGGTGAACGCTCGGCGACCACCTGCGCCACCGCGGCCGGCGGTTCCAGCGTCCAGTTGCGTGTGAAGTAGTCGGCGTGCCGCAGCGTTCCGCGGCGCCGGACTTCTTCGATGAGCAGCTCGCGGATGTCTTCCTGCGCGTCGTACACCACCGGCGCACCGCGCAGCATGGAGAACCCGCCGCCACCAGTCTGTCTGTAATTGTTGAGCGCCAGTGTAAAGCTGTCCGTCGCCGCGACCGGACGGCCCTGATACGTCAACGACGTCACGCGCGACCCGATCGGCCTGGCGACATCGATCGTGTATTCGGCGCCGGCGATCATG
>JBFMFA010000966.1:0-1653 GCA_040753195.1 Gemmatimonadota bacterium
CCCTGGCGGAATTGATCGAAGAGGTGATCCGAACGTCGCCTAACGGGTCCGCGCCGGGAACGCCTTCGTCGCCAGCACGGGAGTACGTTTCGTGAACGCGCGAGCCATCAGGGCGCTCATTCTGGCTGCGCTGCGCACGGCGCTCAGCTATCGTCTGCGCTTCGCGATTTCGATGTTCTCGATCCTGATCATGATTCTGCCGCTGTACTTCGTTTCACGAACGCTGCAGCCATTGATGGCGCCCGTGATCGCGAACGAAGGCGTACACTACTTCGCGTTTGTCACGTTAGGCATTTTCGCAACGAGTATCGTGGCGGCGGCGCTGACGTCATTGCCGGACGCGATCGCGGCGGACCTGAATTCGGGCTTCTACGAAGCCGTGGTAAGCACGCCGACTGGCGCCGGGACGGTGGCCGTCGGGCTTTCCGGATATGCGGTCCTTTGGAGCGCGGTGCGCGGCGTGATCCTCGTTTTTGCAGGTGCCCTCCTCGGCATCAGTCTCGTCTGGGCGCGCCTTCCCGAGGCACTCGTCATTGTTCTGCTCATCGTCCTGGCGCACTTCGGTATCGGCCTTCTCGCCGGTGCGATGGTAATCGCCTTCCGGACGAATGTGGCGATTCCGCAAATCACATTGCTCGCGTCTGGGTTGTTAGGCGGGGTGTACTACCCCACCAGCGTCATTCCATCGTGGATCGCGAACGTGTCTGAGGCGGTGCCACTGGCCTACGGTCTTCGTGCGCTCCGTCACACGCTCTTGGATGGGCAGGGGTTCAGCATGGTAGCGGACGATCTTGCAGTACTCGTGGCATTCGCCGCCGTTCTTGTAGCGGTTGGCGCCATGGCGTACCGAGCTGCACTGTACTATGCTCGGCAGGCAGGGTCGTTATCACAATACTAGATGACGTCTTCCCCAGCACTCCTCCGCGCGCCGCTGCGTCCTGAAGCCAAGCTTCTGTTTTTGACAGCTTGGGGGCACGCCGCCGACGAGAGCATCGTCCAGCTCGCGCCGAGCGTCAAAAGCTGGCCCTGGTTCATCGCGCTCACGGAGCTGGAGCGCGCGTCGCGCGTGGTGTGGCAGCGCCTCTCCTCGTTAGGTGTGCGTCCTACGCCGCCGGAGAGTGAACGGCAACTCGAGCACCTTTCGAGCATCGCGGCATTCAACGCCGAACACCTGCGTGCGCGTCTCGAAGAGACCCTGAGCGTTTACCAGCGCGAAGGAATCGAGGTCATATTGCTGAAGGGCGCCGCACTGGCGAACACGATCTACCCGTCGTTCATCGAACGACCCATGGGCGACATTGATGTGTTGGTGCGGCCGGAACAGTCGGAGCGGGCGCACGCTGTGGCTCAGACTGTCGGATGGACGTGGGACACCGCGCAATTTCCGAGCAGACGCTACGCCGGTCACCACCATCTACCGCCGCTCGATGATGTGGGCCGAACAGGTGTGAGGCTCGAGCTGCACACCGGCATCGCAATCGACGGTCACCCATTCGCGCTCAGCTTCGACGAATTGCGGGCGCGTGGTCATGACGTGCGGGTTGGAACCGCGCGGGCCACGGTCCCAAGCGGCGAGCACTTGCTGCTGCACGAGTGCGTGCACTTCGCCTGGTCGCACGTGATGTCCTTCGGTGCGTGGCGCACGATGCGGGA
>JBFMFA010000967.1:0-1643 GCA_040753195.1 Gemmatimonadota bacterium
AGGCGCTGCAGCGACCGGACCAAGCTTTACTATCTATGGCGGTATGGCGACGGGCGACGAGCTCGATATCGGATTTGCGTTGCAGGCCAGCATACGCCTGGTTCCGACAGGCTGGCCCATCGCGGTCCGCATCGATCCCTACTTCGCGCGCCACAGTGGCGATCTCGGATTCAGCAGCCCGGGTTTCAACCCCAACGCTGACTTCACGATTTTTGGCGTGGCCGGTCATGCCGAATACACCTTTAACGTCCCGCAAGCGACCGTCCTGCCGTACGTGTTAGGCGGTGTCGGGTTCTACCGCGGCGACGTGAACGTGGACTTCCCCGGTGGCTACTCCTTTGGTGGCGACGACACAAACGTCGGGCTGTCGTTTGGCGGTGGACTCCGCTTCGCCAAACGATGGGTCGCCGAGCTGCAGTTCAAGCTCATCGACGAATTCGATACCGTGCCGCTGCTCATCGGATTCAAGTTTTAGCGCGTCTCGCGCTTAGGCCGCGGTACCGGCAGGGGCGCCGTTAACGCGGGCGAGGTCTCGTGCGTCCAACAAGAGATCCGCCCGCGCCCACGGCGCCCTCAGTCGAGACCTCGAATGCTTCAATTTGTTGTCAGTCGCGTGCGTGCACTGTCGATCGTTGTCGTCGCCATTCTGCTCGCGATCAGCGCCGTGCCACACGCTGCGGCTGCACAGATCGGCTCAGCGACTGACATCGTCACCGGAACGGTGCGCCGCGAAGGGAACGCGCCCGTCGAAGGAGCCCAGGTCGAAGTCACTTCGCTCGAGAGCAGCATTACGCGACGAGCACGTACGAACGCGCAGGGGCGCTTCACGGTGCTTTTTCCCGATGGCGGCGGGCAGTACCGCGTGCGAGTGCGCGCGTTAGGCCTCGCGCCTCAGGAAGTGCTGGTCGCGCGCCAGGCCGACGAAGATCGCCTCGTCGCCGATGTACTGATGACCGCGAACGCGACGCAGATCGCCGGCGTCACGGTACGCGCGCGGCAGGATCTCCCGCGCGATCTGGAGCGACCGACGCCGGGCTCCACGGAACGGATGATGACGACGGATCAGGCGGCGCGGCTCCCGATCGATCCGGGCGATCTCACCGCGCTTGCGCTCACGACGCCTGGCGTCGTGAGCATTCCCGGGAGCGATACGACACCGAACGCGATATCGATTGCGGGTCTCTCGCCCGGGGCGAACAACATAACGCTCGATGGTTTGACATTCGGAGCCTCGCAGGTACCGCAGGAGGCTGTGCGCAGCACGCGTGTGATCACGTCGAGCTACGATGCGGGGCGCGGGCAATTTTCCGGTGGACTGATTTCATCGACGACGCGCAGCGGCAGCAACACGATGCAAGGAAACTTCTCGTATGCGTTGCGCGATCGCGAACTTGCGATCGAGGGCGAGGATCCGTCGCCGGCGGCGCAGGGATTCACCCAGAATCAGATCTCCGGAGGACTTGGCGGCCCTATCGTTAGGGATCGGCTGTTCTGGTTCGGCTCGATACAGCTCCGGCGGCGCGATGATGTCGTGCCGTCACTCGGCAACGCCGACGCCGCGACGCTCACGCGCTTCGGCGTCAGTCCTGACTCCGTAGCGCGATTCACCAGCCTGCTCACGCAGGCCGGAACCTCGCCTTTCT
>JBFMFA010000968.1:0-1642 GCA_040753195.1 Gemmatimonadota bacterium
AACAGCGCCTGTCGGCGCGGATCGTACGTGATGCCCTCGAACTCGCATTCCTTTCCCAGCCGCGTGTCGATGAGCGAGTACGTCACGCGCTGACCGGGACTTCCTTCCCGGAACGAGTAGATCTGTCCGTTACTCGCGACCATGAAGATGTTGCCGCTCTGGTTCGTAATCCCCTCGAAGTCTGCCCTGGCGCCTATCGAGAATTCCTTGAGCAGGACGCCACGACGCGGGTCCAGAACGCTGATGCGGCCATATTCGTCGCTGTGCGCGAGCAGGCGACCGTTGCTCGTTAGGCTGATGCCGGAGACCTCGTTCAACGGCGCGGGAAGCACCCAGCGTGCGATGGGCGTGGCGCGGGCCGCACCCGACGCCGAATCGCCAAGCCGTGCCGCGAGTCGTCCCGCACGTTCCACCAGCGCCAGCGAATCGGCGGCGGAGAACTTGGCGGCATCGGCGTTGCCACACGCCGTCAACACGGCGCTGCCGATGCAACCGAGGATAGCGATCGCGTTCCTCACGCCGTCTGCTCCACGCGATCACGTTCCACGGCGTCGCCCACCTCCAGATCCACGTCCGAAACCAACCCGGCCGCCGCGGCGCGAATGGCCGTGATCAATTCCTCGCGCGTCAGCGACTTCCCCAGACGCACGATGTAAAACAGCTCGCTGTGCTTCCCCGGATGCTCGACGACCTCGTCCATCTTCCATCGCTTCGTGCGGTCGTCCAGGACGTGCTCCACCGCCGTTTGCGCCTGCGCGACGTTGGCAGTCGTTAGGCGCAATACCGCGTCGTAGCGCGGCTTCTTCTTCTTGGGCCCCAGCACATCGCGCACCCGATTGAAGCGGTCCGCCAACTCACGTGCCTTGGCCGGACTCAACGCGAGCACCAGGTCGCGATCCGCCACCATACCGCTCCCGTTGCCATTCGCCAGCGACCGCAGCGGCTCCGCGATCTGTGCGCTCGGACTGGGCCCGAGCACGTTGCGACCGAAGTCGTAACGCCACGACAAGAGGAGCACATAGTTGAACACGAGCGATACGATTCCGCCGACCCCCAGCATATGCACACCGGCAGAAAAGCCGACCGCGATCGCGAGGAAGATGAACACGACGTCGCGCGTGTCGCGCAACGTCGTTCGGAAGCGCACCGCGGCCACGACGCCGGCCAAGCTGAACGCGAGCGAGAGACTGTCGCGTACCACGAAGACGACGCCGGCCGTCACAATCGGCAGGATGATCAGGGTCTGAACGACCGCCTGACTGTGTCCGCGCACGTTGCGCGCGGAGATGTACACCCACGTCACGGGGAGCATCAGCGCGATCGTCGCCAGGAGCGCGATGGTGGTGCTCAGCGCGGTTCGCCCAACGGTCTCCGGCTGAAACAGCGAGGAATCGGTGAGATCGCCGAGTCCATCCTGCAGGATGATCGGCGCGTTAGGGATGTTGAGCGCAAGGCTGCCGAAGAGCAGCTCGCTCGATACCGGGAGGACTCGTAGAACCCCGATGATGATGAGCCCGAGAACCAGGTAGTAGGCGGTGAGGCGCCGGATCGGATGATCGGATCCGACTGTAAAGAAGTCGATCGTGCGTTTTATCACTGGCATAGTTATCTCGCGTAACCTGGGGATGCGCCGTTCGACGTC
>JBFMFA010000969.1:0-1641 GCA_040753195.1 Gemmatimonadota bacterium
TGATCGAGTCGACATTCGTAAACGCCCCCGCCTTGATCGACCCTATCACCGGATCGATGTACAGGGAATGCGCAAACTTCACATCGCTCGCGCGTACGGGGCGACCATCTTGCCACTTCGCGTCAGGGTCGATCGCGAACGCGACGGACAGCGAATCCGGTGCCCAGCTCCACGATTTCGCGATGCGCGGCGTGAAGCCGCCATCGCCAACGACGTTGAGGCTATCGCCGATTTCGGCGAGGGACTCGAACATCTGATCTGCCAACATCGCCCCGACAGTGGTGCGGACAAGCGGCGGGAGGATGGCGTCGGCGTCTGCTGCGGTGGCGATGATCAGCGTGCCGCCGGCGGCAGCGTTGTTCGCCCCACCGGAATCACACGCGCCGGCAAACAGAGGGGCGACGAGAAGAGCGGCTACACGACGGATGCGCGGCATACGGTTAGGCAGGTTCCTGTTGGGTTAGGCAGTGTAACGTTCCAAGTCCCCACACCAAATCGACTGAGTGGATCCCCACGACGTCACGATCAGGGAAACACGCCGCCAGGATCTGTAGTGCATGGCGATCGTTCACGTCGTTGAAGGTCGGGACGAGAACGACGCCGTTACCGATATAGAAGTTTGCGTAACTGGCCGGAAGACGCTGGCCATCCATGACAACTTGTCGCGGGAAGGGGAGTCGCACGATGCGAAGGTTGCGCCCCTCGAGCTGCTCCAGCCGTTCCAGGTTGTCCATCGACGGAGCGTGATTGGCGTCGGCCGGGTCCTCTTCCACCGCCAGCACGATGGTGTCCGGGCCCACGAAACGCGCGATGTCGTCGATGTGGCCGTGGGTGTCATCCCCGGCACAGCCGGCGCCGAGCCAGATGGTCTGCCTAACGCCAAGCATGTCCCGGAAAATGGCTTCGTAATCTTCGCGTGTGAATCCCGGGTTGCGCACCTGCACGTCGGAAAGAAGGCACTCTTCGGTCGTGAGTAGGAGGCCCGCGCCATTGGTGTCGATCGCACCGCCCTCGAGGACGACGCGGCGATCATGGTGCGCAGGCGTTATGCGCGCGCGACCGCTCAGGCGCGCGACTGCTTCGCCAACATGCTGGTCTTGCTGATAATTGTCGTACTTCGCCCAGGCATTGAAGCTCCAATTGATCCACAGCGGGCGCCTGTCGTTGTCGAGCACACCGGTCGGAGCCGAATCGCGCAGCCAGACACGATCGGTAGGCACGAGATGCAAACCGATTTGGCCGAAATCGCAGCCATGCGCGTCCAGCTTGGCGCGCGCATCCGCCATGACAGCTTCATTGTGGCAGAGGATTTCGACGCGCTCGTGCCTGTGCAGGACGCGCACGATTTCCGCGTATGCCCACGGAATGGCTTCGAGCTTGCCCGGCCAGTCGGGCTCGTGATGCGGCCACGCGATCCACGTGGCACGATGGGGCTCCCACTCGGCCGGCATCCGGTACGGCGGCTGCGGTAGCGCCATCGTTAGGCCTCCGCTGACAGCATCATCCCAACCATCGGCTGAGAATCCCCCCGTATGCGTCGATGCGGCGATCGCGGAAGAAAGGCCAGTTTCGGCGGGTGTCCTCACTCAACGCGGGGTCGCACGTGGCCATGACGATGCCTGGTTGCGACTCGGCGGATGC
>JBFMFA010000970.1:0-1641 GCA_040753195.1 Gemmatimonadota bacterium
GGGGGCGGTCGTTATTATCGTTTGCGCCTACAGCAACGCCCTTCACAGCCGAGCGCACTACGATGAGCTCGACCGCATGCTGCACGGCGCCTCGAAACACGTGGCCGACGAGCTGCAGGTCGCGGCGCCTAACGAGTACCCCGAAGTGCTGAGCGCGTCACAGCATCTCGGTACCGCCGTCCGCCTGTTCGATTCCGCCGGGCGCTTCGTACTGCAATCGTCGAACGCCACGGTACTCCCTGCGTTCGACGTGCGCAGCGTGGCCGCTGCTGGCTACCAGCGGCCTTATTCGCGCATTGCCGCGCTCGCGCCGTCGCTGCATCGGGACGGGCTAGTCGGAGGCGCCTTTGGTTTGCTCGAGGACATGCGCGGCAACCGTTGGCGCGTATTCGTTGACGACATTCCTCAAGGTCAGCTGCTCGTGGCACTTCAGCCGTTGGTCGGAATCGACGAGTCCGTGCGGCGCTTCGGCCAGCTCATGGTGATCATGGCGGCGATCGGTTCGCTCCTCACATTTGGTGCGGGCTGGCTCGTGGCGAGACGCGCGCTCCGCCCGGTTGCCATACTCACGGACGCAGCCCGTTCGATCTCACGCTCGCAGGCCTTCACACGCCGCGTGGAAGTCACCCATCCGCGCGATGAGCTCGGCCGCTTGGCGACGACTTTCAACGAAATGCTGGCGAGCCTGGAAACGGCGTATGCTGCGCAGCAGCGCTTTGCGTCCGATGCATCGCACGAGCTGCGTGCGCCACTCACGATTCTCCAGGCCAACCTCGAGCTCCTCCGCCGCACGCCCTCGATCGCTATGGACGAGCGCGAACATGCGCTCGCCGAGGCGAGCGCCGAGGCCGACCGGTTGGCCCGTCTCGTGGCCGACTTACTGATTCTGGCCCGGGCCGATGCTGGACAAACGCTCCGGCGCGGGCCGGTGGAGCTGGACCGCGTGTTGATGGACGTGCTGGGCGAGGCACGACACCTAACGCGCGGACAGCGTCTCGAAGTTGGAGAGCTAGTGCCGCTGCGCGTGACAGGTGATGCCGATCGGCTCAAACAACTCGTGCTCATTCTGATCGACAACGCCATCAAGTACACGCCGGCACCGGGTCGCATCACACTGAGCCTGCGGCGCGATGATCAACATGTTCGCCTAACGGTGCGAGACAGCGGGGTCGGCATCCCGGCGGAGGCGCTTCCGCACGTGTTCGAACGATTCTATCGGGCTGACCCGGCGCGCTCGCGCGATCCCGGCGGTACGGGACTGGGGCTTGCCATCGCGCGCTGGATCGTGCTCCAACACGGTGGCGAGATAAAGCTCGCGAGCGAGCCCGACCGCGGCACGACTGCGGTCGTGATGTTGCCCGCGTAGGCGCAGCGCGGCGGACGCTTCAGGCACGCTTCAGGGCGCGCTCAGCTAGCCGCCGTATCTTGGTCACGCGAGCGCGCCTCTTGCGCTCTGCTGTAAGAAACCTTGCGGAGCAGAACAAGCTATGACTTCTCGAATTCGCGTCGCTGTGAACGGGTACGGCGTCATCGGCAAGCGTGTAGCCGACGCGGTTACGCTCCAGGACGACATGACTTTGGTGGGGGTGGCCGACATCGTGTCCGATTATCGCATCCGCGTGGCGGTGGAACGCGGGTTCG
>JBFMFA010000971.1:0-1634 GCA_040753195.1 Gemmatimonadota bacterium
GACGATGGCGTCTGGGCCGATCAGTGCTGGATGAGCACGATGGGACCACCGAGCGATCGCGTGGCAAAGCTATGGACCGACGTGCGAGATGCGCGCGACGCCGCCATCGATTTTCTCCGTGCGCAGACGAGTGCGGGGAAGCTGCTCAAAGGGGCTGCGGTGGACGATGTCGCGCGCGGCGTTCTGCGCCAACGCGGAGTGGCCGATCAGTTCACACACCGCACGGGCCACTCTATCGACGCCAGGGAATTGCACGGGGCCGGCCCCAACCTGGACAACATCGAGACGCGCGAGGAGCGGCTGCTCATTCCCGGCGTGGCTTTCTCCGTTGAACCTGGCGTGTATTTCGTCGGTGACGTTGGTCTACGATCCGAGGTGAATGCGATCATCGCTGGTGGGCCGGCGGGCGAGCTGCTGGTGACGCCGAGCGATTACCAGCGCGAGCTCATGGTGGTGTGACCGCGCCTAACGGCGAGCTACGGCGCGAACTCGGGCTCTTCACGGCGGCCCTGCTCGTCGTGGGCGGCATCATCGGTAGCGGCATCTTCTTCACGCCCGGTGAAGTCGCGCGCGCCCTGCCGAGTGGCGGCTGGATTCTGCTGGTATGGGTGGTGGGCGGCGTGGTGGCGTTCGCCGGAGCGCTAACCTATGCAGAGTTGGGCGCGATGTTGCCCAAGGCCGGCGGCCCATACGTGTACGTACAGCAGGGATTCGGCGCGCTCCCTGCTTTTTTGTACGGTTGGATGGTCCTCTTGAGCATTGCGACCGGCGCACTCGCTGCCGTTGCTGTCGGGTTTGCTGCCTATCTGGACCGCTTCGTCAATCTGTCGCCGGTCGGTGGCCAGCTTGGCATGGCGGCGATCACCATCCTGGTGATGGCGGTCGTGAACTATCTCGGGATCAAGCCGGGAGCGACCGTGCAGAACATCCTGACGGTTGCCAAGATCGTCGCGTTAGGTGCTCTCATCATCGGCGGCTTCATCCTGTGGACGCACCTGGGTGACCCACCGGCTGTCGCCGAAGCACCACGGCCGCGCGCCTCGCTTGCCGGCGGTCTGGCGGCCGCGTTTACGGCCGTGCTCTTCACGATCGGCGGCTGGCAGCAGATGAACATGGTGGCGGGCGAGATTCGAGAACCCGCGCGCACGATCCCGCGAGCGCTCGCCATCGGGATCGGTATCGTCGTAGCGATTTATCTCGGTGCCAACGCAGTCTATTTGCGCGCGTTAGGCAGGGACGGGCTGGCTGCGAGCAGTGCCGTCGCCGCCGACGCCGCATCGCGCATGATCGGCACTGTCGGCGCCACGCTCATCAGCGTCGCGGCCATGCTGAGTGTGCTCGGCTTCGTAAATGTGGTTCTGCTGGCCAATTCACGCATCATTTACGCGATGGCGGTCGAGGGCCTATTTCTCAGAGCAGCCGGTCGCGTGCACGGGCGCTACGGGTCGCCGCACGTAGCGATTGTGATCATGACGCTATGGGCGCTGCTGTTACTTGCGCTGACGCGCGGAGACCTCGGGGCGCTACTGAGCGGCGTTGTCTTTGCCGATTGGATCTTCTTTGGGCTTGGAGCCGCCAGCGTCTTTGCGCTGCGCAGACGCTTCCCCGACATGGCGCGTCCCTACCGCGTTGTC
>JBFMFA010000972.1:0-1627 GCA_040753195.1 Gemmatimonadota bacterium
ACGCCAATCCACCGAAGACAGCGAACATCGTCGCGCCGAGTTGCCATGATCGCATCGCTGGCGCCACCACGTCGCTCATAACGCGGGCCGTGACGTAACCAGTTCCTGGCATTTCACTCTGCAGCGCGCGTCGCAAACCCTCGCTCGCCGCGCGCGCGTCGCTACTCGCTCGCACGAAGTACGAATACGCGTTCGGTCCGAGTTGAGCTTCGGCAAGGTACGTGAAGAGATTCCACTCCTCTGCGAAGCCGCCGAACTTCACGTTCTCGGCGACACCGACCACCGTGCGACATGGGGACGTGTCTGCGCTCGTTTTGATGCACTTGCCGATCGCGTCTTGTCCGGGCCACAGACCTTCAGCCATGGCCTTGCTCACGATCGTGACAAGCGGCGCGCCTTTGCGATCCTGCGCGTCAAATGCACGCCCATGCAGGAGGCGCGTCCCCAGCGTTTTGAAGTAGTCCGGTGACGCGGCCTGCATGATGAATGCACCGAGCTTGCTCGCCGAGTCTGATCCAGGAAGGAACACGTCGTCGCTGTAGGTAGTTGAAAACGGGACGGTCAGCGCCACGCTCACTGCCTCGACGCCGGGGTAGTTCCGCGCACGTTCAATGAGGCGCTCGCGTAGTAGTCGTCGTGCTGTCGTGTCGAGCTGCGTTCCGCGAAGGCGTGGTTCGACCCAGATGAGTTGACTGGGGTCGTACCCCAGATCTGTGGCTTGGACTTTCGTCAAGCTGCGCACGAACAAACCGGCACCGACGAGTAGAACGACCGATAGCGCTGCCTGCATAACGAGTAGCACGGTGCGCATCCGCGATCGCTGGCCGTATCCCTCGCGCACGCCTGCCTTGAGTGTGGCGGAGACGTCGGTGCGCCCGGATTGGACAATTGGTGCGATACCGGCCAGCACTCCAGCGGCGAGCGCGGTGGCCGCGGCGAACAACAGCACGCGACCATCGGCGAGGGTCCCATCCCACTCCATCTGCGGCATGAGTACCGTGCGGAGTACGCTTCCTCCCCATTGCGCGACAGCGAGACCGGCCACGGCACCGAGTGTAGCGAGCATGAGGCTTTCGATCAGCAGCTGACTGGCGAGGCGCCCGCGCCTAACGCCGAGTGCGATGCGCACGCCGATCTCGCGCCGGCGATGCAGAGCCCGACCAAGCAACAGGTTGCCGACGTTCGCGCACGCAATCAACAACACGACCCCTGCTACACCAAGAAGCCACGTCGCGACTTTCGTATCGGCCGTTGGTGACGGCCCACGCTCTTCGAAAACGGGATAGAGCGCGACACGGGGCTGCGCCACGGCAATGGGAGCCGTTCGCGGCTCCAGCGCGATCTGATTCTCGTAGCTTCGCCGGTACGCGGCCGTCAGGTCGGCCGTCATCGCTTCGAACGACACGCCTTCCTTGCGACGAGCGAACATCTCCAGCCAGGTCATGTTGTACGTCGTGCGATAGCGCTGCCACATCTCACTAAACCCATCTGCTGCAGAGACCGTGATTGGAATGATCGCCGGTGGTGCCACAAGCTGCGTCGCGGCGAAGCCGCGCGGCGCGACGCCGATGATGGTGTACTCCGCCGAGCCGATGTTCATAGTTTTGCCTAACACGTCGGTCGCGCC
>JBFMFA010000973.1:0-1623 GCA_040753195.1 Gemmatimonadota bacterium
CGCATGTGGCTCCAGCTCCTCCCTGCGCACGTGCGCGACGAGCACAGTCGCGAGCTGCGCGATGACTTGTTAGGTGCGCGGCCGTCCGTCCTCGCCATCGCGGCCGACATCCTGCGAGCTTCACCTGGCGCACACTGGGATGTCCTGCGTCAGGACATGCGGCTCGCGCTACGGCAGCTGCGTCGCGACAAGGCATTCGCGCTCATCGCTGGCCTCACGCTGGCAACGGGCATCGGTGGCAACGTGGCGTTCTTTTCGCTGGTCGATGGCGTTCTGTTGCAGCCGTTGCCTCTCATTGAGCCGCATCGACTGGTCGACATCACCGAGGAGAATATCTCGCGCAACATGCGCAACTTCGGCGTCTCCGCCGCAAACTTTCGCGACTTGACGCGCGGCGAGCTCTTCCAGTCGGCGGCGCTATACCAATCACGATCAGCAACGCTCACGATAGGCGAAACGAAAGAGCGCATGTCGTTCGCCGCGGTGAGTGGCGACTTCTTTCGCGTCTTTGCCGAGGCTCCGCTCATCGGACGTACACTGGTCCGGCAGGATGATGTGGTAGGCAATGCCGACGTTGTGGTCAGCTACGATTTCTGGCGGCGCGTGTTAGGCGGTGACACTCAGGCAGTCGGTCGAGAGATCGATGTCGACGGCCGGCTGCTACGCGTGGTTGGCGTGATGCCGCAACGCTTCACGTTTCCGTCGACGACAACTTCATTCTGGCGATCCTTGGCCATGTCAGAAGCCGAGTGGCAACGACGCGGAGCTCGTTTCGCCGGTGTCGTGGCGAGACTTCGTCCGGCGGTGACCGTGGAGCACGCACAGGCCGCGTTGAGCCAGACCGCCCTCGACCTGGAGAAGCAGTATCCTCGCACGAATACTGGCTGGACCGTGAAGGTCTGGGAGCTACGCGACTCGATCGTGAGCGGAGTTCGGACACCGTTGTTGCTCATCTGGGGTGCCGGCGCGCTGGTGCTCATTATAGCGATCTCGAACGTGGCGAGCCTCTTTACGGCGCGAGCCGTCACCCGCGAACGTGAGGTGGCGCTGCGAGCGGCACTCGGCGCTCGGCTCGGTCGTCTCGTTAGGCAACTCGCGACGGAGGCAGCGATGCTCGTCACACTCAGTGCCGCCGCCGGTGTCGCTTTTGCGAGCGCGATCATCGCGTGGATCCGGCCGCTCGCCCTGAGCTTCGTTCCGCGCATGCAAGACGTCACGATCGGGCCGCGCATCCTCGCGTACGCCGCGCTGCTCTTGTTTCTGACCATCGGACTTCTCGGACTTCTCGCCACCGCGCCACTACGCAGCAATACGCTCTGGACTTCGTTAGGCTCCTCTCGCGCGAGCGCCTCGCCGGTGCTGCGCCGGCGCCGGCGCCGCATCGTGGTCGCCGAAGTCGCGCTCGCGGTATTTGCGCTCGTTGGATCGGCACTCGTGGTGCGCACCCTCGCGCAGTTGTTGTCGCAACCCAAGGGTTTCGATCCAAACAACCTGCTGACTTTCCGCATCGAACCGCCGTTCCGATTCGCGCTTGACGGCCCAGTCGAACAGGTCTACCGCAGCATGACGGAAGACCGCCGCCGAATTGACGCAGCGTTTCAGGACCTCACGCAGCAGCTGGAA
>JBFMFA010000974.1:0-1622 GCA_040753195.1 Gemmatimonadota bacterium
GCTCGCGCAGCTCGCTGAATGCGCCGATTCGGTAATGGTCTCCTTCTCTAAAGGCCTCGGCGCGCCGGCTGGAGCTGTGGTGGCCGTGCGCGAGCCACTCTATGAAAAGGCGATCGAAGTGCGTCGCCGCTTCGGCGGTGGTATGCGGCAGAGCGGGGTGCTTGCCGCGGCAGCGCTTTTCGGTTTGGACCACCACCTCAAACGCCTCGGTGAGGATCACGAAAAAGCGGTCACATTTTCACTCGCTGTCGACCGGGCGCTCGCGGCGTCGGTTGTCCCTCCGGAAACGAACATCGTGATGATTGACCTCGCGCCCGGGCTCGTCGCCACGGACGTCGCGCGGCGCGCCGCAGAGAAGGGGGTGCTCATGAGCGTGTGGAGCACGACTCGGCTCCGCACGGTGTGGCATTACGACGTGAGCGCGGCCGACGCCGCCACGGCTGGCGAACGGGTTCGTGAAGCGCTGGACGAGGCGTGGCGGGACCTTGCGGACACTTCGGAATGGCCGGCGATGCCCTTAGATTCCAAGTCGCTCCAGGTCCCGAAGGTCGTAGGCCCACCAACTCCGTCAGGACCCCGCAGGTAGCAGCGGTACGTGGTGTCTTACGTCGCTTCGTCAGGCCTGGAGTATCGCGCGGGACATCGAGAGTTGATCATCTTCTCGAGCCCGCGCGTCCTTTTTTGGGGCGCATTGGCGTAGGCGTAAGGCGTAAGGCGTAAGGCGTAAGGCGTAAGGCGTAAGGCGTAAGATGCTTCGAGGAGACGGCTGTTGATCGCACTCGCCCGCAAGTACCGTCCGCGCAACTTCGCGTCGGTTGCTGTACAGACCCATGTGGCGACGACGCTCAAAGGAGCGATCGCTCGCGGTCGGGTAGCACACGCCTATCTGTTCAGCGGGCCGCGCGGCGTCGGCAAAACAACACTCGCGCGCGTACTCGCGATGGCGCTCAACTGCGAGAATCGCGTCGACGGCGAGCCATGCGGTGAATGCGACTCGTGCCGCCGCATCTGGAGTGGTGCGGCGAGCCTCGATGTCATTGAGATCGATGCGGCGTCGAACCGCGGCGTCGACGACGCTCGCGAGTTGCGCGAGCGTGCCATGTACGCGCCGTCCGGCGATCAGCGTTTCAAAGTGTACATCGTCGACGAAGCGCATATGCTCACGCGCGAAGCGTGGAACGCGCTGCTCAAGATTCTCGAGGAGCCGCCGCCGCGCGTCGTTTTTGTCTTTGCGACGACGGAGCCTCAAAAGATCGCGCAAACTGCGCTTCCCGTCCTCAGCCGGCTGCAGCGTTTCGACCTTAAGCGCATCGGCGCGGCCGAAATCCGCGAGCGCCTGACAAACGTTCTCGGTACCGAAGGCGTCGCCATCGAGCCGGACGCCCTCGGCATGCTCGCGCGCGCGGCCGACGGATCGATGCGAGACGCGCTGAGCCTCACCGACCAGGTTTTGGCGTTAGGCGAGGGCGCGATCACGGCGCAGCGCGTGCGCACGGCGCTGGGGCTCGTGGCCGAAGACGAACAGCTCGCGCTGCTCGACATCGTCGCCGAGCGCCGCGCCGCTGACGTCTTCCCCGCGGTGGAGCGCCTGATGGATGCCGGTGTCGACCTCGGCGTTTTGT
>JBFMFA010000975.1:0-1621 GCA_040753195.1 Gemmatimonadota bacterium
CACAAAACTTGCCCCGCCGACCACCTCTCCCGGCGGCGGGCCTTCTGGCTTCTCCCCGAATGCCGCCACGTCGCCGACCGTCCTCCCCGCAAAGATCCTAACGATGACAACCTCGTGCGGCTGGCTCGCTGTGTTCACCACGCGGATAATGTTCTTACCGGCCGTGAGCGGTGAACTCGCGGTGAAGGAATAGTCCGACAGCGTCAGTGTTGTCGTCGGCGTGATCGGCGCTGCAGCGGCCGCAGCGGCCGGTGCCGTCACCGTCATCTCACGCACCATCCCCTTCGCCACGTGAGGCACGCCATCAGCGCTCGGCACGACACAGATCAGCGCGTACTTGCCGGGCATCAGATCCAGCGCTGTGGAGGTCGCGGCACCAGCCGGGCTCGGCGCAATGGGTCCGCCAAGGATATGCGCCCAGGACGGTGGCGGCGTCTTGTCGCTGAAGTTCTTCAAAAACTCGTCTACGGTATGTCCCGAATCGATGTGCACCACGATGACATGGTGGAACTCTTTGCCAGTGTTCGTCATGCGGATCCACGTCGGACCCGCCGTTGTCGTATCCGGCGCCTCGAACGAGAAATCGCTCGCTCGGAGGTCGATCGAATTCGCCGTCGGCGCAGCCGCAACTACACTGGAATCGCTCGCCTGCTGGTCAGCGCCGCCCGAACATGCGGCAACCACTGCCAACACCGACGGCAGAACGAGAAACCTTCTCTTCATCATCAAGCCTGCTCCTTTTGGTTTTAAAGGGGATTTGTGCGGCCGAATGGTACATCCAAATGGGTCAGCCAGGTAAGGCGCCCGCCAGACCGGACTTCACGGACGCATGTGACGGCGCCACCTTCACGTCTCACTCAGAGGACACAGTCGCATGGCCCGCGAACGACTCGGCGTCGGCTTTATCGGATCCGGCTTCAATACGCGTTTTCACATGCAGGGCTGGTCAGGAGTGCGCGACGCCGATGTTCGCGGGGTATGGTCGCCTAACGCGGAACATGCGGCGTTCGCTGCTCGCGTCGCGCGGGAGCACGACGTCGGTGAGTGCAAACCATACAAGTCCATCGCGCAGATGGTTGCCGATCCTGCCATCGGCGCGATTTGGCTGTGTGGCCCCAATCAGGCGCGCATCGAAAACGTCGAGGAGATTGTCGATACCATCGAACGCGGCAAGGGCGAATTGCGCGGACTCGCCTGCGAAAAGCCGCTTGCGCGCAACGTCGCCGAAGCACTGAAAGTCGAAAAACTCGCCCGCTCGGTGGATCTGACCACCGGCTACCTCGAGAACCAGCTCTTCGCGCCGCATGTCGAATCTGGCAAGGCGCTGCTCTGGGCGCGCGGTGCTTCCGCTACGGGCCGGCCATATCTCGCTCGGGCGGCGGAAGAGCATGGCGGGCCGCACTCCCCCTGGTTCTGGCAGGGGGCGCTGCAAGGCGGCGGTGTCCTCAACGACATGATGTGCCACTCGGCGCTCGTCGTTAGGCACCTGCTCACGGAACCTGGACGTCCGCTCACCACGGTGAAGCCGCGGCGCGTGACGGGCCATATCGCGTCACTCAAGTGGACGCGACCGGCGTACGTGGCCCGGCTCAAAAAGACGATGGGGAAGGCGGTCGACTAT
>JBFMFA010000976.1:0-1621 GCA_040753195.1 Gemmatimonadota bacterium
AAGGTCGACTCGGTGGCCGCGTCATGCTTCGTCGACGAATACTTCCTCCGGCTTCTGGAGAAGCCGAACGACTTTCTCAAGCGACTCTCGTTCGCGGGACTCGATCGCATGGCCGCCGTCGAACGGTCCGCGGAGCGCGCCGAGGGCGTCGCGGGCGCATCGCGCCGCCGCGGCGTTGCCAATTCGATTCTACGATCGGCGTTAGGCTCTCCCACGCAGTCGGAATGGACGTGGGACCAGTCTTCGGTACCGAAGGAATGCCCCAACGGCAACTTGTATCCGCGCATGGGGTGGTGCGGCGTGGTGCAGAGCTTCTTCCGGGTCGTCGTCCCCTATTACGCCGCGGCGGGGTTCGGGTCAGGCGTCTTCGAGACGGGTTGGCGCCCGGCGTATCATCTCAATTCTGAGAATAGCATCGTCTTCCCGCTCGCCTTCCACGTGGGTCGTGTTGAATCCACCCGCGCGCGTTCGATCGATGATCGACCGCACCGGCCGTACGTATCGGCCGGTATCGGCGCGATGTGGCGCAACCATACGATCCTGCTGAACGAATGCCTAACGTCTGCGTCTGTGCGCCACCACGCCCCGTGGGCTACGGACGTGCAGATCCGCGACAAGGAACGCTTTCTCTATCGCTTCTCCTGCGACGTGCTGGCGTCACGGTTTACGATCGGCGTGTCGACCACGCGTCTGTCGTTCAACGATCAGCGCACCTGGTCGCTCACGCTCGGCTTCGCCGATCTGAATGGGCTCCTGTACTGGATGCTGCCGCAAGAGATCCGCACGAAGTTCTAACCCCGCTACTCAAAATCATGCGCATTCAACCCTGGCTCGTCGTCGCGTTCGCTTGTGCTGCGAGTAGTGCATTGCCTGTACTCGCGGATGCGCAGGAGCTCGGCTTTGTCAGCACGGTGTTCGCGCGCGTCCACAAACTCTCGATGTTCGTGCATGCGCTGGAGCCGACGGGCGAAACGGTTCTTGATCAGAGCGGGCGCGGTTGCATTTCGCTTTCATTATGCGGCGCTGGCGCCAAGGTGCTTGTCGCTTTAGACACGCGCTCCGACCGGCTGGATCTCGACCTTGGATTTGGTGCCGGGTACCTGCGCACCGTACGTGCGCGAACCACCGATTCGCTCGAGGTGCGCGGCGCTTTGCGGGCGCTTCCTGTGCTCTCCACACAAGCGACGTTCATGAACCTTGGCTGGTTCCGTCCGTACATCGTGGGCTCCTTCGGACTCGTGGATCTCTGGAACGGGCGCGCGCACCAAGGCGCAGGGAAGCAGACGTCCGTGACGGCCACCACGTTCGAATATGGAATGTCGTTAGGCGTCGGTGTCGCGCCTCCTTTTACTAACGGTCGCATGCTCCTGGAAGCCGGCTATCGCGCGCGCAACTTCGCCAGCGTCGGATACAATCAACCCGAGCCACTGGGTCGCACGTGGCCGCGCGAGCTGGACTTGAGTGGATGGCAAATCTCAGCCGGATGGCAGTTCGACCTGCGCACGCTCTCCAAAGCCGCCGGCTTCGGCGGCGGCTGGTTGCTCACCCGCGTCGACGGCGCGCCCCGGCCCAACACACAAAGGCCGGAGCCCGCCCGCGGCGGCAGCGCAATCGCGCGGAC
>JBFMFA010000977.1:0-1619 GCA_040753195.1 Gemmatimonadota bacterium
CTTCGATTGGCTTTCGCGCCCAGCAGGCAAGAGCGTACTCAACGGGAAACCGTCTGCGATTGTCGGAGCGTCTCTCGGAATCATTGGTACTGCTCGCGCTCAGAGCCAACTGCGGCAATCCTTTGTGTTCACGAACACTCCTGTGCTGCTCCAACCAGAAGTGCTGGTCGGCCGCGCGCACGAGAAGTTCGATGCCAGCGGTCGACTGACCGACGAAACGACTCGCCGGTTACTCGTATTATTCCTCGGAGAGTTCGCGAGCTGGATCGCGCGCTGGGCGGAGCGCCGCGAATTGGCCAGTGTAGCGTAACAGAATGTCGTAGGTTCGTTAGGCTAACCATAACCAACGGGGGCGGAGATGTCGAAGGAGGGCGACCAGCCTTTGGCTCAGCAGCCGTTCATCGCACGCGGCTTCCGCGGCCGCCGATCTCACACGGTTGAAGCGCAGCGTTTGCCTCCGGGGCAGTACGAGACCACTGACTTTCCAGTGCTCTCCGCCGGTCCAACACCGCGCACGCCGCTAGCGAAGTGGGACTTCACTATTCGCGACAGCGATGGCCGTTCGGCGCGGTGGTCGTGGGACGAATTTCAATTGCTTCCGCGAGAAACTCCGACCGTCGACATTCACTGCGTCACCAAGTGGTCAAAGTTCGGGACGCAGTGGGAAGGTGTTTCCGTTGATACGTTGCTCGCCGCCGCCGCGTCGCAGGGTGTGGCAAGCACCCCGTTCGTGCTTGCCTTCTGTGACGGCGGATATACGACCAACCTTCCGCTCAGCGATGTTACGGGAGGTAAGGCGTGGGTGGTATTCGGGTACGAAGGCGCCGCACTAGCTCCAGAACATGGCGGCCCGGCGCGTTTGCTCGTACCGCATTTGTATTTCTGGAAGAGCGCCAAATGGGTGCGCGGCCTGCAGCTCGTACCTAACGAGACACCGGGCTTTTGGGAACAGCTCGGGTACCACGATCGTGGAGATCCTTGGCGTGAACAGCGATATCAGGGCGACCCCTGAAGCTGCTGTGCCGGCGCGTCTTGAGTGGCGCGTGGCCACGGTGGTCGACATTCGTGACGAGACGTCGCGCGCACGCACGCTCGTGCTCGACGTCCCGCATTGGCCAGGTCATCGCGCCGGTCAGCATGTCGACGTTAGGCTGGTTGCCGAGGATGGCTACCAGGCGCAACGGTCTTATTCCATTGCCTCCCCGCCTGGCGAGCGTACGGTCGCACTCACAGTGGAGCGACTTGACGATGGAGAAGTCTCGCCGTACCTCGTCGGCGAATTGCGACCAGGTGACGGTCTCGAGGTCCGTGGTCCCATCGGCGGATACTTCGTCTGGGATACGGCCCTCACCGGACCATTGCTCCTCGTCGCCGGTGGATCCGGGATCGCGCCGTTGATGGCGATGCTGCGCCACCGCGAGCGGGCTGACGCTGATGCGCGCGCCGCGGTACCGGTACGTTTGCTCTACTCGGCGCGAACGCCTAACGACGTGTTTTACCACACCGAACTGGAGCAACTCGCCAAGACACCGCTGGTGCAGATCGTTTTCACGTTCACACGCAGCGCGCCGCCCAACTGGACCGGGTACCGTCGCCGCATTGATCACAGCATGCTCGAG
>JBFMFA010000978.1:0-1615 GCA_040753195.1 Gemmatimonadota bacterium
CCGGGGACGAGGAACTGTCCGTTGGCGTCGATAAGCTCAGCGTTCCCGGCAAGCTTGCGAATCTCGGCCGACGAGCCGACTGCCGTCAGCCGCTCGCCGCTGACGGCGATGGCGTCAGCCCATGGACGGTTCGGATTGCCGGTCCACACGCGGGCGTTGACCACGGCGAGCGTCACGGGTTGGCGCGATTGGCTCATGTCGCAGGCGACGAAGGCGAGGAGAAAGAGCGCGGCGATGCGCATACGCATCGCCTAACGCTGTTCCATCGCGTCGCGGATATCGAGCAGG
Organism: Gemmatimonadota bacterium; assembly: GCA_040753195.1. Classification (GTDB taxonomy): domain Bacteria; phylum Gemmatimonadota; class Gemmatimonadetes; order Gemmatimonadales; family Gemmatimonadaceae; genus DASYRX01. The sequence continues at coordinate 289 of JBFMFA010000978.1, forward strand.
ATCTCGAAATAGAGCTGCTCGCGACGATAGGCGAAGTCGAGCGTGGCCATCTGCGCGTCGTCGCCGGTCGCTTTGGCGCGCTCAAAGGCTTCGCGGTACATCTCGTCGAGGTTGGCGAGGATACGGTCACGGGTGCGGGGCATGCGAGTTCTCTCGAGTGCGCGCGGGGTCAGCCGCGGGGGCTCTTCCGGAGGTTCTTCCTCTCGGCGCTTTTCCAGCGAGTCGACCAAATAGCGCTTCGCGGCGCCCATAAACAGCCGCCGCGGATTGAAGGGGACCGGAATCAGGGGAGTACTGCCTGTAATTGCATGTGGGTCGGCAACTTACGGACTCAGCAGGTGGGGGGCAACCAGCGCCGAACCGGGAGTATTTTTGCCGTTTTCGGGGTAAATTGTGGTGGAGGTTAACCCCAAGAAAATGAACAACCTGAAAGTCTTTGGATTGATGGCTGGTCTGACCGCCTTGTTTGCCGTTTTGGGCAACGCATTCGGTGGTCAAAACGGAATGGTCATGGCGCTGCTCTTCGCCGGCGTCATGAACTTCGCCATGTATTTCATGTCGTCCACGATGGTGCTCAAGGCGTATCGCGCGCAGGTCGTCGGGCCCGAGCAGGCGCCTGACTTGTATGCGATGGTCGATCGGCTCCGTCAGCGCGCCGGTTTGCCGATGCCGACGGTCGCGATCGCGCCGCATGCGCAGCCTAACGCCTTTGCTACCGGTCGCGATCCGCAGCACGCCGTCGTGTGCGTGACAGAAGGGATCCTGCGCGCCCTCTCGCGTGATGAGCTCGAGGGTGTGATCGCGCACGAGCTGGCGCACATCAAGAACCGCGACATGTTGCTGATGACGTTTACGGCGACGATGGCTGGTGCGATCACCAGCATCGCGCAGTTCGCGTTTTTCTTTGGCGGGCGCGATGACGACGGGAATAGCAACCCATTTGCTGGGTTGTTGATGCTGATCCTGGCGCCGTTGGCTGCGACTGTCATTCAGATGGCGATTTCGCGGCAGCGCGAGTTCAAGGCTGATGCTGTGGGCGCGGAGATCGCTGGGCGTCCTGACGGGCTGGCGAATGCGCTGCGGCGCTTGGATGCCGCGGCGAAGCAGATCCCCATGCATGTGCAGCCGTCTGCGGCACCGTTGGCGATCGTGAATCCGTTGTCTGCGTTTCACGGCGGAGTGACGTCGTTGTTCTCGACGCACCCCAGCACGGAGGCGCGGGTCGCCGCGTTGTTAGGGGCTCGTTAGGCGGTAAAACACGGCCTCGTCGACGACGCGGCCGTGTTTGAGGTGTTCTGTGACGATGCGCTCGAGGAGTTTTGGTGTG
>JBFMFA010000979.1:0-1613 GCA_040753195.1 Gemmatimonadota bacterium
GTCAACGAAGGCGTGGTATTTATCCACGAACTGGTGCGCAAGGACGTCATCAGTCTCGATGACCCGAGCGTGGCGCAGCTGATCGACACGACGCTGTTCACGAACCGATCGCTACTCCCAAGCGCACCACCGACGCTGGTACGCAACCTGACGATTCAAGGCGCGACGATCGGTCTTGGAGACAACGTGTGGCTGCGCTCGCGCGAGGCCAACATCAAACTCGAAGGGTCGCTGGACGTGACGACGGGCTCATTGCTGGGCACGGCCGCGCCGCAGCTCGCCCTCGTGGGCAACCTGGAAACGACGCGCGGAACGTACGTGCTGGATATCGCAGGTGTCGTTAGGCGACTGTTCGAAGTCGAGAGTGGGACGCTGCGCTTTTTCGGCGAGCCGGACTTCAATCCCACGTTGAACATTCGCGCCATTCATACGCTCGCCGTTCTGGGGGCCGCAGACGCCAGAAACCAGGCACGGATCCGGGTGATCCTGGAAGGGACGCTCGCGCGACCAGCGATACGGCTCGAGAGCGCGGACGGTCTGCGCTACTCCGAATCGGACTTGTTGAGCCTGCTCGTCACCGGGGCGCCGAGCCTGCAGCAGGGGGCAACCGGGTACAACGCCTACATCTCGGGCCTGTTAGGCATCCTAACGAGTCGGCCGGCCGACCGGCTGCGCGAAGCGCTGTCGCTCGATCTTTTCCAGATTCGCAGCGGCGCCGCGGGCGGAACGTTCGGCGGTCGTTTCGAGTTAGACCAGGTCTTGAGTGGCACCACACTCGCCGTCGGCAAGCAAGTGGGTGAGCGCTCCTTCCTGACGCTCTCCTACGGATTGTGTCCCCTGCTCGGGCAGACGAACACGCTCAGCCTCGCGGAGACGCTCGAGCTTCGCTTCGAACACCGTCTGCAGCGCGGTTTCGGCTTTTCACTAAGTCGCGAACCGGGGACGCAGAGCGCGACGTGCGGCCTCGCCGGATCGCGCCTCTTAACGCTGACACCTTCGCAATACGGCATGGACCTGTTCCGCGCGTGGCGGTATTAAACGTTAGGCGAGCCCTGCTCGTCGCGAATCCCGCGTCGCGCAAAGGTGAAGAACGAATCCAGGCTGCCGTTCGCGCGCTCGCGAAGGCCGGTTGCGCCCTCGAATTGCGACGCACCACCGGACGCGGCGACGCGGAGCGTCACGCGGCAAAGTGGCGCGATTCGGTCGACGCCATCTTCACGCTAGGCGGCGACGGCACCGTCATGGAGGTCCTCCGCGCCCTGCGTCACAGCGGTGTCCCGGTCGGCATCATCCCCGCCGGAACAGGCAACTTGCTCGCGCGTGCGCTCGCGATCCCGTTGAACGTCGAACGCGCCGTGCAAGCCCTGGTATACGGGTCGCGCCGGACCATCGACCTTGGCAGCATCGATGGCGACACGCCGCACACATTCGCGTTCGCGGCTGGTGTGGGCATCGACGTCACCATGCTCGAACGCACTACAGCGCAGGCAAAGCGCCGTCTGGGGGTTCTGGCCTACGCACTGGCGGCGACCGCGGCCGCGCTGCGACACGAGCTCTTCCGTGTGACCATCATCACAGAGAATGAGACAATTCAACGCGACGCTTCGCTGACG
>JBFMFA010000980.1:0-1608 GCA_040753195.1 Gemmatimonadota bacterium
TGACGCAGGTCGAGAGGCTGAGGCGATGCGACGTGTCGGCGGAGGACCGCCGCGATTACCTCGGGGCCGACCTCGTAACACTTACCACAAATGGCAGGGCCCAGGTGCGCCGAAAGTTCGTGCGCCGGAACGCCGCGGAAGCGCAGTTCTTCGATCGCGCGACCGACGATCCCGGCCGACGTTCCGCGCCACCCAGCGTGGAGCAAACCGATCATGCCGCTCGCGTGGCTCAGGAAGATCGGCACACAGTCGGCAAGCGTGACGGCTAGTGCAGTGCTTGGCGTGTTGGTCAGATGGCCGTCGGCATCCGGGACGCGCAACCAGCCCGTCCATCCCGCGTTATGCACAACGACGCGGTTTCCGTGCACCTGTTTCGCATAGCCGAAGCGCGTGACGCCGAGTTCATCCTGCAGCGTCAACCAGCGTTGTAAGACGTCCCCTGATGGCCGGTCACCGAGGACATTGAAATCGCCGCGTGCCCGCGTGGTTGTGAACGCGACGATGCCGGGGACTGCGATGGCGACGGGCTCCGTGCCTTTGGGTACAGCGATTGTCACCCGGCTTCCGTCGATCGCGTTATGCTCGCGCCCAGCGCGTTGAGCCGCTCGTCGATGCGTTCGTACCCGCGTTCAATCTGTTCAGCGTGTTCGATGACGCTGCGACCTTTGGCGCTCAACGCCGCAAGCAACATCGCCATGCCGGCGCGAATGTCAGGCGATGAAACGCGCGCTGCGCGCAGCGGCGTAGGTCCAGCAACGAGCGCACGATGCGGGTCACACAAAACGATACGGGCACCCATGGAGATGAGCTTGTCGACGAAGAAGAGCCGCGACTCGAACATCTTTTCATGCATCAGAATGAGACCGTCGCACTGGGTCGCCGTGACGATGGCGATGGACATGAGGTCCGCGGGAAAGGCCGGCCACGGTTGGTCGGCCAGTGTCGGGACGTGTCCACCAAGGTCGGACTTGATCGTTGGCGTTTGATCGCCGGGAATCACCAGAGCGTCGCCGTCGACCCGTAGCTCGAGACCCAGCCGCTCGAAGCCCAGGAGCGTGGATCGCAGATGTTCGACGCCGACGTCTTCGATGCGGAGCGCCGAGCGCGTCACGGCGGCCAAGCCGATGAAAGACCCAACTTCGATGTGGTCGGGACCGATCGTGTGAGTCGCCGAGCCTAACGAGTTGCCGCCGTCGATTGTCATCACGTTGGACCCGATGCCTTCGATGTGCACGCCGAGCGCCGCAAGGAAGCGCGCGAGGTCCTGGACGTGGGGTTCGCTGGCTGCGTTGCGCAGCACGGTGCGACCCTTTGCCGCAGCGGCGGCCATGAGGGCGTTTTCCGTGGCTGTTACGCTCGGTTCGTCGAGAAAGATGTCGGCGCCGCGCAGCTCTTTGGCACGGAACGAGAACTGATCGCCGGCGTCGACACGGGCGCCGAGCTCCTGCAGGACGTGGAAATGGGTGTCCACGCGGCGGCGACCGATTACGTCGCCACCGGGGGGTGGCAGCACGACCTCACCGCAGCGAGCCAAGACCGGCCCCGCAAGCAGAATCGACGCGCGGATGCGGGCGCAGAGCCGGGCGTCCAGCTCTGCGGTGTGCACGG
>JBFMFA010000981.1:0-1607 GCA_040753195.1 Gemmatimonadota bacterium
ACGAAGGCGCGATCGCCGGCGGTTTCGACTTCAACCATCAGTGGGCGAATCGCACGTGGGTTTTGAGCGGCGACGTCGAAGGGAGCCGCGTCTCCGGCAGCGCGGCCGCGATCACGCGTACGCAGCGTCAATCCAACCACTTCTTCCAGCGTCCGGACGCCGACCATCTCGACTTCGATACGACAGCAACGTCGCTCAGCGGTTATTCGATGAACGCGACGCTGCGGAAGCAAGGCGGTTTGCACTGGCGCGGGAGCGTTGCGGCTGCGATCACGAGTCCTGGTTATGAAACGAACGACCTTGGCTTCTCTTATCGCACCGATCGTCGCGACGCTCAGATCGGCGTTCAGTATGTCGAGAACCAACCGGGGAAGTTTCTGCGCAACTGGAGCGTGAACAACACCTATCGCGTGGAACACAATTTCGACTGGGAGCGTATCCTGTCGGTGGCGACGGTGAGCACGAACGCGCGAACGTTAGGCTACTGGAACTTGCACGCGTTCACCCAGCTGTATTTTCCGGCGTTGGACGACCGCCTAACGCGAGGCGGGCCCATCGCCAAGCGGCCCGGCTGGGTATCGAGCGGCGTCTTCCTCTCGTCCGACAGCCGGAAGCCGCTGTCCGGCTCGATTTTCCTCGGCGGGGAGCGGCATCAATACGGCAGTTGGGTGACAACGACCGAGTTGAATGCCGTCGTGCGTACGTCGTCGCGCTGGAATCTCACCGTTGGACCGACGTTATTCAGGCGTCATGCGTCCGCGCAGTTCGTTTTCTCGCAGCCCGATACGGCGTACACGCCGACGTTCGGACGGCGGTATGTCTTCGCGCCGCTCGATCAGACCGAGCTGTCGCTCGTCACGCGTTTCAACTGGACGTTCACGCCGCGTCTTTCGCTCGAAACATACGCACAGCCGCTCATCTCCACCGGCGACTATGGTGATCCGAAACAGCTCCGAGCGGCGCGCACGTACGACTTCATCGCCTACACGCAGCAGGCCCCGGATCTGGATTTCAACTTCCGATCCTTGCGCGGGAATGCGGTGCTCCGGTGGGAGTGGCGGGCGGGATCCACCATCTACTTCGCCTGGCAACAGAGCCGCCGCGACATCGCGCCGTTCGGCGACTTCTCGTTAGGCCGCGACCGCCGCGCGCTGTTCGGCACCGCGCCGGACAACATTTTCCTGGTGAAGATGAACTATTGGCTCAATCCATAGGTCGGTAGGCAGACTTCACAACGGACGCGGAGGACGCCGAGGCGCGTTCTCCGCGTTTGTTCTTCGCTGCCGAGATTTCGTTGTATATCGACGATCCGCAGCCAACGAAGAACGATGACCGGATGATGGGATGACCGGATAAGTCTTCTGCGGGGCCGAACCTCACGACGCCACAAAGTGGCCAACAACCCGGCCACGATGACGAGATGCTTGGACCCGGCGCCCCGTGTCTTGTTCTCTCTGCTCGTTAGGGATATTAACCTAGAGCCGTTCTCTGCGACGCCTCTGCGTTCTCCGCGTCCTCCGCGGTTCAACAATGCCGTTGCAGATCTTCGCGCTGCCGCGATGCGAGTTCTTGTGTCCGGCCATCCGCCCATCGTAGCGTCGGTTGCT
>JBFMFA010000982.1:0-1606 GCA_040753195.1 Gemmatimonadota bacterium
TTCCCCACCGAGTGTTGTCAGCCACACAGCCGCTGCGGCGAGAAGGGCGAGGGCGCCCGTCACCAGTGCAACGCTGCGACGACGGCTGCCTAACGCACGTCGCGCCGTGGACGTTGTTGCCGGCGCCAGCGCCCCGCGCAGGATGTCGGCGCGGAAGTCCGCCGCGTTGGCGTGGCGGTCGACCGGAACTTTCGAAAGGCCGCGCATGATCGCCGCTTCGAGCGGCTCGGACACCGACGGTCGTATCGTGCGCAGACTGGGCGGCGGATCCACGGCATGGCGTGCCATGATCGCCTGCGCGCTGGGTCCCGAGAATGGCGGCGTGCCGCTGAGCGCTTCGTACGCTACGCACGCCAGCGAGTACAGATCGGCGCGCGCATCGATACGAGCACCGGACGCCTGCTCCGGGCTCATATATGCGACGGTGCCTAACGCCATTCCCGAATCGGTGATGCGCTCCGATCCCGTGACGTCGATCGCGTGTGCGACGCCAAAATCCGCAACGAGGGCATGGCCATGCGACAGCAGGATGTTTTCCGGCTTGATGTCGCGGTGCACGAAGCCTTGCGAGTGCGCGTAATGCAGGCCTTCGGCGACCTCGCTGATCAGTCGCACCGCCTCGTCGATCGCCAGAGGACCTTCGCGCTTGATGCGAACAGCGAGCGACTCCCCTTCGATGAATGGCATCACGTAATACGGGACACCGTTTGCCTCTCCCGAGTCGAGCAGCGGCACCACGTTAGGATGCTGCAGGTTGGCCGCGATCTGCATTTCCCGCGTGAAGCGCATGCCGGCGATGTTCGCGGCAAAGTCGCTGCGCAGGACTTTTACGGCGACGCGTGAGTTATGGCGTCGGTCGCGTGCCAGATAAACGGTCGCGAAACCCCCGCGGCCGATTTCGCTGAGGATTTCGTAGCGGTCGGAGAGCGCTCGGGCTAGGTCTTCGTGCGCCTGGGAGAGTGCCACTGAGGAGGGATTAACTGCCGTGGAGCATACTCGGTTTTAGCGACCTCGTCTAGAAAGATGTTTTACCTCCCCTCCCTACGCGCCAAGTGTGTACGCCGCCCAGAACGCGGCGACTCCAATGACGATCACAACGAGAACCGCAATCGCCATGAACGGAGCGACCATTCGCTCAGCGTGGCACATCCGATCGCGCGGATACCGCTTGATAAACACAACATAGGCACCGAGAGCCAACAGCATTCCTGCGATGACGTCAACGACGTAGTGTTGCTTCGTATAGAGCGTTGAAAGCGCGACCAGCGTAGCACAAAGAAGCGCAATGAGACCGAGGCGCTTGTGCACACGGTGCAGCGTCAACGCCGAAACAAACGAATGCGCGACGTGAATCGACGGGAAGCAGTTATACGGCGGATCGGCGCCGTAGAGGGAACGCAGCCCCCAGACACCGAATCCGTCGCCTAACACGTCTTGTGGCCGCGACGCCACCGTCGGATACACGAGGAAGATGACGTAGGAGAGGATCCACACGCTGAGATAGGCGTGCACCGTGCGGCGTATATGCTCCGGCTGCCTAACAACCAGTACCGGGAGCACAATCAGGAAGGCGTAAAGCGAGCCGTAAACCAACGACCAGGCTGGA
>JBFMFA010000983.1:0-1604 GCA_040753195.1 Gemmatimonadota bacterium
GCAAAGAGAAGCTCGCCACGTTAGGCCAGGTCAGCGGGAGCATCGCGCACGAACTACGCAACCCGCTGGGCGTCATGGCCAATGCGCTGTTCTACCTCGACGCGGTGTTAGGCGACGCGCCGCCAAAGGTGCGCGACCACCTCGCCAAGCTGCGCGCGCAGGTGCGACTCTCCGAGTCCATCATCAACGGCCTCCTGGGCTTCACGCGCAGCGGCCCGCCCTCGCCCGAAGAGGTGAGCGTCGCGCACGTGGTCGAGGCGCAGTTGGCACGCATAACGATTCCCGACACCGTGAAAGTTCGTTGCGATATTCCGCCCGATGTTCCGGACGTACGAGCGGACCCGGTTCACGTGGGCCAGATTCTCATGAACCTCTTCACAAACGCCATCCAGGCGATGGGCGCGGAACAGGGCGTGTTGACGATTCTTGCCCGCCGTGTGGGTGACCACGTTCGCCTCGAAGTACGGGATACCGGACCGGGTATTCCGACGGAGGACCGGGAGCGCGTCTTTGAGCCGCTGTTCACCACAAAGGCGCGTGGTATAGGGCTGGGGCTCTCTGTGTCGCGTTCGCTGGCGCAGGCAAACGGTGGAACGCTGAGTGTGCAGCCAGGTGTGGCGGATGGTGTTGGAGCCACCGTGGCACTAGAGCTTCCGGCGTCATCGCTCGTTAGGGATGTTACCGTACGACGGCAGGGCTCGACACAACTTGTCTCATGACTACTCCAGGCTCTTCCCGCGGTACGGTGCTCATTGTCGACGATGAACGCGACATCGTCGACACACTGGCAGATATTTTCGAGCTGCGCGGCTGGCGCACGTTCAAGGCGTACGATGGCCAGGAAGCGGTCGCAGTTGCCGAGGCGCACGCGGTCGAGTGGATCGTCATGGATGTGCGAATGCCGCGCCTGACCGGCGTGGAAGCGCTGCAGCGCATCCGCGCGATCCTGCCTAACGTACGCGTCATCCTCATGACGGCGTTCGCAAACGGCGATATCACCGCGCGTGCCGAACGAGCCGGGGCCGCCCGCGTGCTGTACAAGCCTTTCGATCCGGCCGTGCTGTTCACGCTCATGGAGGCGGCCTAGCGGCTCGGGTCGCGCCGCCGCTTCGCCGCGGCAGCCAACCGTTTGTCCGAGACTGCTGTCAGAGGGGACGCGGGTCGCTGACGACCACCTTCCCCCTGGACCATGCTCTCGTCGCTCCGGCAAGATTTCAGCTTCGCGGTGCGCAACCTCGCGCGTCGCCCGGCGTTTACAGCCGTCGCGCTCGCAACACTTGCGATCGGGATCGGCGCGAACACGGCTGTTTTCAGCGTGGTCAACGCCATCGTGCTGGAGCGTCTCCCATACCGCGAACCTGAGCGGCTGGTCACGTTAGGCGGCTCCTTCATTTCGAACGCCGAGATGTTGTATCTGCAGGAAAATGCGCGGCAGTTCGCGTCGTTTGGGTCGTACAGCCCGGGCTGGGGACTGGCGCTCACGTCCGACGGTGAGCCGGAGCAGGTCACCGCGTCAAAGGCCTCGGTCAACCTCTTCAGCATGCTCGGTGTGGCGCCGGTTTTGGGACGCACTTTTGCGGCGGAGGAATCGACCCCGGGTCGGG
>JBFMFA010000984.1:0-1604 GCA_040753195.1 Gemmatimonadota bacterium
GGCGGTGTTTCCCTGATCCTCAGGAGAAGGTCCTGGGCCTTCTCGAAATGTGGTGCGCGGTCCAGCAAACGCAAAAGCTCACTACGCGCGTCGGCCCGCCGCCCCGCGGCGAAGAGTGTGGCTGCGAGGGAATACTGCGCCTCCAACGGGTCGGCCGGGTCCATCGCGAGGACGGCGCGACGCTCGCGAATGGCGCGTTCGAAGTCCTTGCGCCGTTCGCTGAGCTCCGCGAGCTGCGTGTGCGCCTTTGCCTCGTAGGGGTGCATGTACATCACGCGATCAAGGGCGTCGATGGCGGTGGCGGTGTCGCCTAACGATGCCGTCAACGCCGCGAGTTTCAGCGCCTGCGGATAGGCGTCCTCGTCGACAGCGGTCAGCTCCTTCAATTCACGAACGGCGGCCGCGTGGTCCCCGGTCTGTTCATACAGCTCGGCCAGCTGGGCGGCGGGGGCGCCTGGACCGCCATAATTCGGAAAGAGCGCCTTTGCCTTTTTCAACTCCTCGATCGCCCCGGGGGTATCACCGCGCTCGCGCAATTCTCGGACGCGCTGCATGGAGCGCTCGAACTGACTGCCGCTCCCGCTTACACTCGGTGTTACGGCAACGAGCTCATTCTTGAAGCGATCGCGCACGAATTGCGTGAAGCGCGCATCAATCTCAGCGGGCTCGGCACCGAGCACTTCACGGAACACCTCGTCGGACGACTTCCCAGCCGCGTAGGCGGCGAGCATGCGACGAAGGCCAGTTAGGCCCCGCTCCTTTTCGACCATTTCGCAAAAGAGCGACGCTTGGTAATACGAGAATCCGATCTGCTCGGGATACGTCGGTCGCATGAAGCCGTCATTGAATCGGCTGACCGGCGCCAGCTTCCCGGCAAGAAACGCTTGCAGGAACGGCGCGCTGACGTCGCTCCCCCAGGCGGGACCGGCGCGGTGTTCCTCGTGTACGGACAGCCCTTCGGAAAGCCAGCGAGGGACGCGGTGTGCGCTCACGCCTAACGTGAACGTATGGGCCAGCTCGTGCCACAGCGTGGAACCCCAGTTGTACTCGCCGGGAGGCCGCGCTGCGGGAGCGAGCATGGCCACGACCGGACCGAAACTCACGCCTAACGCGCCGAGTCCAGCCAACCCGACCGTGCGAACCGAGAAGTCCGCGCCCGCGCGGTACATCTCCAAACGGATACGACCTGGAGGACGATACTGGTAACGTTCGGCGAGTTGTGCATACGCGCGTTCAGCGAGTGGTAGCGCGTACAAGGCCACCAGCGCGGCGTCGCGTTTCTCGACCACGAGCGTGATGTGCTCCCCACGCACTTCTTCGTACTGTGGCGCCGTGTCGAGCAGGTCGAGTGTGTTTTTGGTCCAGAGATCGTACGGATCACGCGCGAAAGCGCGTTCGAGCCGCGCGCGCCCTTCCTGCATTTCGCCGATGCGCAGCAAGTTGCTGCCTAACAGTGCCAGCGCATGCGCGTCCAGGGAATCGGCGGCCAGCGCACGTCGGGCAAACTCAGCCGCCTCGCGATAGAGTCGGTTGCGGCCGGCGATTTCGGCGAGCGTGCTGAAGTACGCAACTTCGTCCGGCGACCGCGGCGTGAGCCGCTCCGG
>JBFMFA010000985.1:0-1603 GCA_040753195.1 Gemmatimonadota bacterium
TTCACTCCCGAGACCACGAGACCGTTCTCCGTTGGTGGAGCACCCAACTGCACGGACAACGCGCGTCAGTATCGAGTGTCGCTGCGGATTTACAACCTGCTCACCCAGTTGGTTGGAGTACCGGTGCTGCAGGGCGGTTCTGTAGGCGTCGCTGGGGGTCAGCCGCTGGAGAATCTGCTTCTCACCTGTGGCCAGTACACGGCGTACTGGGATGGGAAGTACAAAAACACAGGGCGCGAAGTTGCTTCGGGGATCTACCTGTACCGCCTCGAGGTCAACGGGAAGCCGATCTTCCGCAAGATGATCGTGACCAAATAAGCACCAGCCAGACCACGAAGCGCGCGGCGCCTCCCACGGAGGCGCCGTTTTCGTTTCTAGGCCTTCTATCTTGGGGTCAGGTCTTGCATTAACGAACCTTGGTATAGCAGGTAGAACCGAGATTGCGCCAAAACGGCGCGCTTCACGCTGAGTTTTATGATCAATCCCGACCGCCTAACAGTGAAATCTGCCGAAGCGTTCAACGAGGGCGTTGCTCTCGCGCGCAAGAACGGCAATCCGCTTGTATACGACCTGCACCTGCTCGACGCCCTCGCGAGGCAGGACGAGGGCGTCGTCGCGCCCGTCTTGCAGAAACTCGGTGTTTCCATCCCGACGCTTACCTCGCAGATCGAGCGCGAAATCGCACGCTACCCGAAGCAGAGCGGCGCACAGCCGTCGATATCGCGCGAGTTGAATCAGGTATTTGACCGGGCAGAGGAAGAGGCCAAGTCTCTCGACGACGAATACATCTCGACGGAGCATCTCCTGCTCGCCCTTACCGATGTCAAAGGCGAGGCGAAGGGGATGCTTTCCGCGTTAGGCGTCGATCGCGGTGCGGTGCTGGACGCGCTCAAGACCGTGCGCGGCTCCCACCGGGTAACCGACCAGACCCCCGAAAATCAGTACCAGGCGCTGCAGCGTTTTACGCGCGACCTCACGGAGCTTGCGCGCAAAGGAAAGGTCGATCCGGTCATCGGCCGCGATGAGGAGATCCGTCGCGTTATGCAGGTTCTGTCGCGCCGCACGAAGAACAACCCGGTTCTCATCGGGGAACCCGGCGTCGGCAAGACCGCGATTGCGGAAGGGCTGGCACAGCGCATCGTCAACGGGGACGTCCCCGAAAGCCTCAAGAACAAGCGGCTCGTTGCGCTGGACCTCGGCGCGCTGATCGCTGGTGCCAAATATCGCGGCGAGTTCGAAGAGCGACTCAAGGCCGTGCTCAAAGAGATCACCGAATCGCAGGGCCAGTTCATCGTCTTCATCGACGAGCTGCACACGCTCGTCGGCGCCGGCAAAGCCGAAGGCGCGATGGACGCGGGCAACATGCTCAAGCCGATGCTGGCACGGGGTGAGTTGCGCGTCGTGGGCGCGACCACGCTGGACGAATACCGTCAGTACGTCGAGAAAGACGCGGCGCTGGAACGTCGCTTCCAGCCTGTCTTCGTCGGCGAGCCGACCGTCGAGAATACGATCGCCATTCTGCGCGGGCTCAAGGAACGTTATGAAGCGCACCATGGCGTGCGCATCACCGACAATGCGCTAGTGGCGGCGGCGACACTCTCGA
>JBFMFA010000986.1:0-1603 GCA_040753195.1 Gemmatimonadota bacterium
GTGACGGCCGCCGACATCCGAGAGATCGCCAATTCGGCGTTTGACGAGAAGCGCCGCGTGGAAGGCATTGTTCGAGGAGTCGGGAAGCGAGCTTGAACGATTGCTCGGTTCGTTAGGTTCGTCTGCGATGCTCCCGGTTCGAGGCAGCGAGTGACACGTACACCGTTGTGATATCAAGAAGTCACTGGTCGCACGATTTTACCAACGAACAAAACCGTCCCCGACAGCCGTTCTCGTATCGCAAACAGATACGGCCGATCTATTCTGATATCGCAGGTCAGGCACGCGCTCGTGACTCCGACCCCGACGGTTGTCACGGCGGCAGCCTCGGTTCCCACCTCGTTCACGTCGACGTAGCTGTCGTGCTGCACTTTGGTGATGTACAGATCTCCCGGCCGCGCGCCGCGCGCGAGTTTTCCAAAGTCGGCGAGATTCGGATCCTGCATCGTGCGCATCCCCAGCGTGCGCAGCTCGGGGCGCACCTCGCCTTTCCAGGACATCTTGAGCTTTGGCACGTACAGGCCGACATTCGGCGCCGTCTGCAACGACGCCTGCGCCTCGCGCCACGTATTTGGCGTTAGGCGCGCGACCAGAGCGTTAACGTCGCTCGTGCTGTCGGGGAGGAGGATCGTCATCGTGAACGCGTCCCCGCCGTACGGCAGGTCGACGACCGTCGCGCCGGGGATCTGTCCACGGCGCACGCTTCCTTTGCGATACATCGTCGCCACGTCGATCGATTGCCCGGTGAGGAGCTTGAAGGGGCGCGGTTGCGTGTCCGTCGGGTCGAACGCCGTGCGCCAGTCTCCCTTGAAGTAGATGGCATTCATCAGGAACATCACTTCGTTGGCGGCGATCTGCTCCAGCACGGTGGGGATCTTGCCGGCCGTTTGCTGCGAAGCCCATGAGTTGATCGTCGATACGGCGCTCGGCGAGCTGAAGTCGAGCACGCGAGCCTCTGCGCCAAAGCTCTGCTGGACGCTCGTTAGGAATGCGGGCTCCACCGCGCTGGCGAAACGCTGATCCGTCCAGACGGCGTTCGCGATTTTGAAGGTGACATGCGCGTCGAGTGCGAGGAGCAATTCGATGAGCGATTTGTACGATTGGTTGATCTGATCTTGCGGCATGGCGCCGAAGCCGAGGCCGCTCCGCATCTCGTCGTATGTGGCTCCATTTGCGCCGTTCATCGTCATTCCGAGCGCGATTGAAACACTGATCGGCGAAAGGAAGACGTTCTCGTTCGAGCGCGTCGTATTGACCGCCGACAGAAACGCGGTACCGAAGGTGTCCGATGCCGCGATGAGTGCGCGTTCGGAGGCGGTCAGCTCGCGGGACAGTGTTTGTATAGAGTCAGGCGTGGTATCGCGGCTCGCACCGGACGGATCGTTACAGGCGCCTAACGCCAAAAGACCTGCTGTCAAAGCTGCATGTATACGCGTCATCGCTCACCTCATGCCTAACGTGATTTCGCCGTGTTGTACCCCAGTGTTCCATTCAACCAACGAACCAGGGGAAGTGCAACGGTGAAGTCTTTTTCGAGCCGATCGGCGAGCTTCCCGTGCACAACCTCGTCGTCGCTGATGGATCGACCCACGATGTAGGACAC
>JBFMFA010000987.1:0-1600 GCA_040753195.1 Gemmatimonadota bacterium
CGACCATGTGAACACGAGCCGCCGCGGCCGCTCCAACTCGAGATACGTGCCTGTGTGGTCGATGACTGTCCCGTCGCGCCTAACAAGAATCGAGAACGACCCTCCCAGGTGCGGTTCAATCTGAACGCGGTCCACCGTTTCGCTGGCGCCGCGACCCGCCGCGGCTGCGCTCAGCGTCCACCATACGCGAACCTTCTCGGGGTCGAGCCACGCGTCAAAGACGCGCTCAGGAGAGGCGCTATACGCGCGCGATACACGCGCCGAGACCGGGTTGTCCGTTGTCATGCGCGAAACGCTCCCGTGTGTGATTGTCGCATGAGATGTCCAAAGGCGCAGCAAGATCCGTGACGCGAGCGTCGTCGGCGACACCTGTGGAGGACGGCCGCGCGATTAGCTTACGCGAGCGATGGTGCAGTGCGAGACATTCCATAAAGCGAGGACCACTGTGCGCATTTCAAGAATAATTCGCGGGACTCTTATCGCGGCCGCACTCATTGCGCCGTGCTCAACCATTGCCGCACAAGGGCAAGTGGGGGTGATCGCGGGGGCGACGTTCTCAACGCTGCGCGGTGTCGATGGGCTCGATAGTCGCACCGGACTCATAGGCGGACTGACGCTGGTTTTTCCGTCAGCAGGTCCGTTGTCGCTGCAAACCGGGGCGCTATTCGTTGCGAAAGGGGCGACGGCTGGCAGCTCGACGACGGAAGGGATTGAGATCAACTACCTCGAGATCCCCGGACTCATCCGCCTCGACTTGTCGCGCGGCAGCGGCCTAACGCCGCATATCTATGCCGGACCGTACTTCGGGCTGCAACTGAGCTGCACGCTGGAAGAAACAGATGCTGACTGCGACAGAGTCGGAGGCGTCAACAGCAAAACTGTCGACATAGGCGGCATCGTCGGCGGTGGACTCGACCTGAATCTTGGACCGCTGATCCTAACGGGCGGCCTGCGCTACGGCTTTGGGGTATCGAAGATCGCGGACTTCGAATTCGGATCTGTGAACGAGTCTGCGAAGAATGGGACGTTCGCGATCTATACCGGGCTCGCGTTCAAACTCGGCGGATAACACCCAACGAAGCGTGAACGCAGAAGACGCTGAAACTGCGCAGACAAACGCCGATACTACGAGCTGTTTATCCAACAACCCGTAGTATCAGCGTCATCTGCGAAGTTACTGCGTCATCTGCGTTCACGCTTTTCGTTCAAAACTCAATACTCAATTCGCGAACTTCCCTGGAAACTGCTTCGCAATCGCATCCGCCAGCGGATCGGCAATCATCCCCATGTGCATCGCTGCTTCGCGCAGCGCGCTGTATGTCTTCGCGGCATCACCGGCCTGCTGCGCATCGATGACGGTCTTCAGCGTCAACACGTGGCCCTTCACGAGATCTGCAACAACTGCCTTCGGCAGATTCGGATTCGCTGACGCCAGGAAAGCGCCGAAGTCCTGCGTATACTGCACCAGCTCATTCACTGCCTTATCGGCCTTCGCTTTGTCCTTCGTCGCGATGCCGGTGGTGTAGTCAACCACGAAGCCGATATGCTTGCGCCACAGCGCGAGGAACGCGTTCTCAGCGCCGTTGCCGTACACCAAACC
>JBFMFA010000988.1:0-1599 GCA_040753195.1 Gemmatimonadota bacterium
GTGAGTATTCGACGATCAACCGTGGCACCGCGGAGTCGTACAAAACGACGGTCGGCAGCAACTGCTTCTTGATGTCGTACGTGCACCTCGCGCACGACTGCCACATCGGCGACGGCGTGATCATCTCCAACGGGACGCAGCTCGCCGGACATGTCACGATCGAAGATCGCGCGATCCTTTCCGGTCTCGTGGCTGTGCATCAGTTCGTGAAGATCGGCCGCTTCGCGTTTGTCGGCGGCTGCTCACGTGTGGCGAAGGACGTTCCGCCGTTCCTCAAGGCCGTTGGCAATCCGATCAAGCTGTACGGTCTCAATTCGATCGGGCTGCAGCGCGCCGGCTTCCCGGAAGAGACCACGCGCGAGCTCAAACGCGCGTACCGCCTCTTCTTCAGATCCGAGCTGAATCTGTCGCAGGCGCTGGATCGTGCGCGCGCCGAACTGAAGCCGTCATCGGAGGTCGAGCATTTCATCCGCTTCCTCGAAGAGAGCGGCCGCGGCGTGGTGATGTGAGCGCGGCGCCAGCGCAGCGCGTTCCGCGAATCGGCGTGATCGGTGCCGGCGCGTTAGGCTTTCACCACGTGCGCCTGCTGAGTGCGCTCGACGGCATCGAGTTCATGGGGTTTTTCGACGAACGACCGGTGCGTGCCGCGGAAGTCAGCGCCGAGCTGAAGGTGCGGCGTCACGAGAGCGTCGATGGGCTGATTAGTGCGTGCGATGCCGTGACAATCGTCGTTCCGACATCCGCGCATTTCTCGGTCGCCAAGCGCGCGCTGGAGCAAGGGAAACATGTGCTCATCGAAAAGCCCCTAACGAGCACGCTGGAGGAGGCTGACGAGCTGCTGGCGATTGCGCAGAAGAGCGGATCGCTGATCCAAACGGGTCACGTCGAGCGCTTCAATCGTGCCATTCGCGCGGCCGCGGAGTACATCGACGGCCCGCGCTTCGTGGTGTGCGACCGGCTGGCGCCATTCAATCCACGCGGCACAGACGTCGCGGTCGTGCTGGACCTCATGATCCATGACATCGACCTGATCCTCACGCTCGTAGGCGGGCAAGTCGCGGAACTGGCCGCTGTCGGCGTGCCGGTCCTGAGCCCGTACGTGGACATCGCCAATGCGCGCCTAACGTTTGCGTCCGGGGCGGTGGCGAACATCACGGCGAGCCGAGTGTCGGTGGAGCGCACGCGCAAGCTGCGGATCTTCCAGCCGAGCGGGTACATGTCGCTGGATTTGGCGACGGGCCAGGGAGTCTTTTATCGCTTGCGCAAGGGCGTTGACCTCGCGGAGTTGGCGCGCGGGCCGCTCGCCGTCGATGCATTCGTGGATCGCATCTCGCTGAGCGCGCCGGAAGCAGAGCCGCTGAAGCTGGAGTTCGAAAGCTTTGCTGCGGCCGTCCGTGGGGAATCTCCAGTGGTCGTGACAGGCGCGGCAGGCCGCGAGGCACTTGACGTGGCGCTGCGCATTGTGCGTGAGATCGAGCGATCACTCCCCGCGTTGGCTGGCGGGGCGCTGACCGCGAAAGGCGCCTAACCAGGCGACCGTTCCCCGTGCGCGAAGTGTTGATCGTCGCCGGCGAGGCTTCGGGTGACCTGCACGCCGCC
>JBFMFA010000989.1:0-1594 GCA_040753195.1 Gemmatimonadota bacterium
GTCCCGCACACCCGCGGGATCAGCCGGGCCGGCGAATGCCTCGATGTCGATGCCGTTGTAGATGACGCGGCAGCGCCCATCGCGGCGTCCGGCAGGATGCCAGGCCTCGGACATCGCCCCTTCGCTGACGGCCAGGATGTCGGTGGCGTAGCGGTCGATCCAGCGGCGCAGCAGCGCGCGCTGCGCCCGCCGACGCGGCGTGAGCCGGCGTCCATCGTGCGTGTTGCGAAAGTGGGTGACGCGCACCGGCACGCGCCGTCTTGCCGCGACGCGCATCATCAGGCCGGAGGGATAGTGGACGTGCGAATGCACCACGTCGATCTCGCGCTCCGTCAGGAGCCTTGCAAAGCGGTGCGGGAAACCGAGGTCGAGCGGACATGGATTGACCGTGCCGCCAGCGGCGCGAATCGTGTCATCCAGCGTGCCGTCCTGACCCGAGAGGGTGCAGAAGTGGAAGCGCACCTCGCGCGGGTCGATGGCCCGCATGACGTCGAGCGTGCGCAATTCGGCGCCGCCGTACGTCATCTGGCCGAAAACATGCAGGACCTGAATCGACTTACTCATTGTTGAGCGCCCGAGTCTTCCCCGCGGATGCCATCGTGATGTAGCCGTACGCGCTGGGTGACCGCCGACTGAAGTCGCGAAGCAGCGTGACAACGACGATGGTGTAGACCACCGCTTCCAACAGGTTCGTGTAGAAGAGGGACTTAGACGCGCCGGTGACGCCTTCGCGCTGAATGAGATGCAGCGACAGCGGCACCATCAGCGCGAAACTGGCCACCTGTATCGCGAACTGCACCCAGAAGCGGCGCAGGACGGTCGTGGCCGTGCCGCAAAACATGTAGGCGTTCTGCATAGCGATGGCGGCCATCATCCAGGTGAGTGCGGGCGAGTAGCGCGCGTATTCAGCTCCGTACAGCGCCGAGAGGATTTCCGACCCCAGGCTCGCCGCGACGATGAAGCCGATGACGCCCAGGCTGCCGCCCAGCGCGATTGCGACGAGCAAGAGCCGCACGAAGGCACCCCGTTGCCCTGCTGCTCGATACCTGGCGAGTCGCGGGCTGATCGACTGGCCGAGCGCCGTGATCACGAGACTGCTGGATGCCATGATGGCGCCGAGTGCCGCGAAGATGCCCAGCGCGATCGTGCCGTCCGTCCGTTCGAGCACATAGCGTGGAAAATTCGTCCACAACGTGTCCAGCAGCACGTTGATCCCCAGCGGCAATGCGAACAGGGCCAGGCGCGCGTGACGCGACAGATCCCAAGTCGGCCGCAGTGCAGCCCACCGCGCGCGCCCGGAGGCAGCGGCACTGTCGACGTCGCGAGCGAGCAGACGTCGGGCGCGGGGTGCGTCATGGCCCAGCAACACGGCGAGCCAGGCGCAGCTGGACGCCGCCAGCGCCGGCACGAGCTCCCCGGTTGCCGCCAGCGCCGCCGTGAAGAGCGCCAGCGAGCTGAGCGCCCGCAATGTGAGGGATACCCCCGCCATGTCGAGCCGCTCGTGGCGCTGAAACAGACCGTAAAAGATGTCGCTGATCGCGTCGATGAAGCGCATGACGCCCACGATCAGCAGTACGCCGCGACTCGTCCCGTC
>JBFMFA010000990.1:0-1593 GCA_040753195.1 Gemmatimonadota bacterium
GTAGAGGCGGCGCGCTTCCATGAGATCGACCATCTCATCGGTCACGCGCACGTTGGGGTAGCGGACATAGCCGCGTGCGTCGGCGTCCGGATGGCCCGGGTCGTACACGAGCGGGCCTTCGGACGGATCTTCCTCGATGCCAACCGCCTTGACGCCACCTAACGACTCGGTCGGATCGGTTGGCGCCAGCGCTCCGCCTCGTCGCGCTTGTTCGCTCGGCAAGGGGAGGAACTGCGGAGCGGCACCTTCCCGGGCCTGCGGTTCCATGCGCACGACACGCCGTTTATATGGTCCACCCTCCGGCGTATTCGTCGTTTCGGCGTTCGCGACGTTCGTCGCGATCGTTTCCATGCGCAGCCGCTGCGCCGAGAGCCCCGACGCGGCGATGTCCAGCGGTCGAAAGAGCGGCGGCCTGTTAGGCTGTTGCGCGGCGTTCGTTAAGAGCGGGAGCAGGCGAATTGGTGCCATGGTTGCTTATCGCTCCCTGATGCTGAGGCGAATTTTCTGGTAGGTGCGCTCGAGCAGCTTCGCCGTCGTTTCGTAGCGCAGCTGTTCGTCAGCGAGCGTGGTCATCTCGGCTTCCAGATCGACCGGCGCATTCGGATCGGTCGCCTCGCCGGGGAGAGCGAAACCGCTTTCTCCGTTGGCCGATGCTGTCGAGACGCGCTGCGCGATGGCGCGCACGCGCTGACTCCCCTCATCGAGGCTCAGGCGCATGTTGTGCGCGAGTGACACGCGGTTGAAGAATCCGTAAAGCATGGTCGCCGTTAGGTTCGCGGACGCACTTCTGGTCGCGCGCTGCTAAGGCAACCGATGGACCAACCCTGCCGGGCGTGGCTGAAAAGCCAGATCTCGCGTGCAGCTTAATGCCTAACTAGCGTATCACTCAGGACTTATGGAGCAGGGCCAGACCAAGTTCGTTAGGTATGTCTTGCACTGGTTGGCCCATTCCCAACAGGCATGCCTTGCTTCCCGGGCACTTTATGCCGCACCGGAAGCGGCGGATCGTGCCGCGCGTCAGGCGACTTCGCGAAGACGATTGGCTTGTGCGCCGGGGCCATTCAGTTTGTTGCGCAACGTGCGCACGCTGATGCCCAGCAACTCCGCGGTCTTCGTTCGGTTGTTGCCGGTGGCCTGAAGTGCACGTTCGATCAGCACACGCTCGGCTTCGGCCACATTGAACGACGTCAGTACGACTGCATTGGGCGGCAGCGCGGGGTTGCCACTCTGCAGTGCGAGTGATCCACCGGTCGGCGTGGTGCGACGCAGGGCTTGTTGAGCCAGCGGCGACGTCGTCCCGAGGCGCTGTGCCTCGAAGGCGTGCGCCTGCAGCATGGGCTCGTTACTCAGGATCACCGCCCGTTCCACGGCGTGCTGCAGCTCGCGCACGTTGCCGGGCCACGAATACCCCTGCAGCAGCCTGATCGCTTCCGGCGCGATACCGCTGATCTCCTTGCCGATTTCGCTCGCCGTCGTTAGGGCGAATCGATAGGCAAGCAGCGGGATGTCCTCGATCCGTTCACGCAGCGGCGGGATCTCGATAGGCAGGACGGCTAACCTATAATAGAGGTCCTGACGAAATCGCCCTTCAGC
>JBFMFA010000991.1:0-1592 GCA_040753195.1 Gemmatimonadota bacterium
TCGGCGCGGCGATGCAACGCGCATTCGCGTCGGCCGCTATCCAGGCTGACTACCGCATCGCGCGTGTCGACGAAGTTGGCGCGCGAGTCAGCGCGGAGGGCGTGTGAGCGGACCTGTCAGCGTGTTGCGTTGCGAGGCCTGCGCCGCCGAATACGCGGAACTCGATGCGCGTACCACGTGCGCATGTGGCGGCTTGTTGAGCGTTGAGCACCGAAACGTCGGTGATCACGGGGCTGCGCTGCGCGCAAAGTTCGCGCTGCGTCGGGGCGTGGTCAGCCACGACCCCGCGGACTCCTCAGGCGTCTGGCGCTATCGCGAGCTGGTGATGCCGACCATGGAACGGGCCGTGTCGCATCCCGAAGGCAACACGCCCCTGCTGCATTCGAGCCGCGTGGCGTCGTGGGCAGGCGTTAGGCAGCTCCGCCTAAAACACGAGGGCCACAACCCCACCGGTTCCTTCAAGGATCGCGGAATGACGGTGGCGATCACACAGGCGCTGCGCGTCGGCGCGCGGGCTGTTGGCTGTGCCTCGACCGGCAACACGTCGGCGTCGCTGGCCGCGTATGCCGCGCTTGGCGGGTTGCGCGCGCTGGTACTGGTGCCAGAAGGACAGATCGCGTTAGGTAAGCTCGCGCAGACGCTGGCGTACGGTGCGCGCACGCTCGCCGTCCGCGGCAGTTTCGACGCCTGCCTGCAACTCGTGCGCGACGCGCAACGCGCGCTCGGTGTGTACCTCGTTAACTCGGTCAATCCGTGGCGTATCGAGGGACAGAAAACGATCGTCGCCGAGTTACTGGAGCAGCTGGATTGGGATGCGCCGGACTGGATCGCCGTGCCCGCTGGGAACCTCGGAAACACCGCCGCCTTCGGCAAAGCGCTGCGCGAGCTATATGAACTGCGGTTGATTGCGCGCGTGCCGCGTCTGGCCGCTATCCAGGCAGCCGGTGCGGCGCCATTCGCCGCCAGTTTCGCGGGTGACTTCAAGGAACGCGTCAAAGTGGAGCCGCAAACGGTCGCGTCCGCCATCCGCATCGGCGACCCGGCTTCCTTCGATCGCGCCGTTAGCGCTATTCGATCGACGAACGGCGTGGTCGTTGCCGTGCCTGACGAGGCGCTGCTAGAGGCCAAGGCGATCATCGACAACTCCGGCATCGGTTGCGAGCCCGCCAGCGCCGCGAGCGTTGCCGGGGTCAGGGAACTTGTCAGGCAGAATGTCATTCGGCCTGATGATCGGATCGTGGCGGTGCTGACCGGGCACTTGCTCAAAGATCCCGAGGCGATCCTGCGCCCGCGTGCCGAAGCGGCCGCTCAAGTCAATCATCCGATAACCATCGCACCGACGGTGGCCGCGCTCGAAGCGGCGGCCTTTGCGTCAGCCTAGCGAGTGGGTGGTCTGTGACAGGGCTGCGTCGGCCTGGAAATGGGGTTTGTGGTTCAGACGGGCCATGCTAGTTTTGCCCACAGATGTCGCAGATCGCCGCGCGTCGTTACGAGGAATCGCTAGGCAACAACACGACTTGAACTCCCAACGGGGGCGTCATGAAATACCACCGACTACTCGGTGTCGCAGCGGGTGCTTTGATGACGTTTGC
>JBFMFA010000992.1:0-1577 GCA_040753195.1 Gemmatimonadota bacterium
AGCATCGCGCCGGGGATTCCGATCTCGTCGAGGTCCGCCGCGAAGGCACCCACCTGCTGGTCGACGAGTGCGCGCTCAGCCGCTTCGGCTGGTCGTGCCGACAGATACACACCCTTCACCTGACAAGCGCGGTGCGTCGTCGGCCGATCGAAGTCGAGCGCGATTTGCGGGTACGCGTTGAGATTTCTCAACATGCGCGCCGCGGCTTCCTCGTACAGGTACACCGTTAGGTGTGTGCGATCGTCGTGCACCCGCGCCGCCCAGGCTGACGCGCCGTCTGGCTGAAGGTCGCCGTCGCGCGTCGCGACGACGATGGACAGGCCCGACTCGAGGAACTGCGCTAGCTCATCGGAGATGAACGCCACCGTCTCCATGATCGATGCTTAGGAAAATTGTAGGGATTCGGTAAGGAACAATGAGGACCGCACCTCGGCGGCGCCACGTAGGTTCGCGAGTGTCGGGGCACGCCCCGAAAACCTACGAATCTGAATCCGAGGACGACCTCAATGTCAAAGATCCCGCTTCTGCTCACCGCCGTCGGATCGCTCACGCTGGGCGCGCTCGCACTGGATGGTGAAGCGACACCAGCGAATTCCGCCTACGCGCTCGCCCCCAACGACTCGCTCGCTCGCGGCGCGTACTTGGTCAAAATCATGGGGTGCAACGACTGCCATACGCCGTGGAAAATGACCGACCGCGGCCCCGAGCCGGACATGTCGCGCCAGCTTTCCGGTCATCCGCAGGACTTCGTGGTGACCGCACCGCCGAAGCTGGGGAAAGGTCCCTGGGAATGGGCTGCGGCAGGCACCAATACCGCATTCGGCGGCCCATGGGGGGTGAGCTTCACCGCCAACCTCACGCCCGACAAGGAAACCGGTCTCGGGAAGTGGACCGCCGAGACCTTCATCGCGGCGATTCGCAATGGCCGGCACGAAGGGCAGGGACGTCCGCTTCTCCCGCCGATGCCGTGGCCGATGTACCGCAACGCGACGGACGCCGACCTGCGCGCGATCTTCGCGTACCTGCAGTCGATTCCGGCGGTTCGCAATCGCGTCCCGCTGCCTGTCGATCCACCGGAAGCGCACTGATGCTCACGGTCAGGCGGGCTGCGCCAGTCGTTGTGGGCCTAACGGCGACGCTCGTGATGGCCGTGACGACTTCGCTCCTGTGGGCGACGGATCCTCCGGCGAGCGCAGACGCGTTCGCCGGACCGTCGCCTAACGGGACTCACCTAACGCGTGAGCCTCAGGCGCTCCCGGCGCGCCTTTCCGAGACGGGGCTGTATTTGGCGGACGGGTCGATCGATCCGCGCAACCGCCCCTTTGTTCCTGTTTATCCGCTGTGGACCGATGGCGCGGCAAAGAAGCGCTGGATCCGTCTCCCCGAAGGAACACGCATCGACGTGTCCGACATCGATGCCTGGCGCTTTCCGCCGGGGACTATTTTATGGAAGGAGTTCAGCTGGCGCGGCCGGAAAGTTGAGACGCGCATGGTTCGCATCGAGGCGGACAGCCAGGTCACCTTCGCTTCGTACGTATGGAACGACAGCCAGACGGAAGCCGTGCTTGCCCCGGCCG
>JBFMFA010000993.1:0-1571 GCA_040753195.1 Gemmatimonadota bacterium
GATCAAATCTTTTTTGCGATCGGTGATGCGCAGGAAATCGTCCTCGAGCACACCGATGTCCCCTGTGTGGAACCACCCCTCCTCGTCGATGGCCTCTCGCGTCGCTTCCGGCTTGTTGTAATAGCCAACCATGATGTGTGGGCCACGGCTCAGGATCTCTCCATCCGGAGCGATCATCACCTCCACGCCCGCTATCGGTTTTCCGATGGTGCCGATCCGGAACGCGGACGGCGTATTCACGCCGATGACCGGCGACGTCTCGGTGAGGCCGTACCCCTCCATAATCGTTAGGCCGGCAGCGTAGAAGAACTTGTTGATCTCGGGCGCAAGCGGTGCTCCACCCGAGACGAAATAGCGCAACCGGCCGCCCGTACGCTCGCGCAGCTTGGAGAACACGAGCTTGTCGGCCACGGCAAACGCCGCGTGGAGCCCCACACCGGGCTTTTTGTTCTCCAGGAGCGCGTCTGCTCGCTTGAGTGCCACGTCGCGCGCCCAAAAGAAGATGCGTTTCTTCACGGCGCCGCCGGCGAGCGCGTTCTCCAGCACGCGGGCGTACATCTTTTCATACAATCGCGGTACGGAGAGCACGATGGTCGGCCGCACCTGCGCCATCGCGACGGGCACGAGATCGAACGAATCGACGTAGGCGATCGAGACGCCATTGGCGAAGTGCCAATAGTCTCCCATGCGCTCGAAGATGTGCGAAAGCGGCAGGAACGAGAGCGCGATGTCCGCGGCGCTGCTGCTGATCGCCTGGGCCGTTGCCGCCACGTTCGAATAGATGTTGTCATGCGTGAGCATGACGCCTTTGGGCTCGCCGGTGGTGCCCGAGGTGTAGATAATGGTCGCGAGATCGTTAGGCGCTGCGCTGAGCGCGTCGCGCTGCCACGCGGCGCTGAGGTCCGACGAATCGTTGGCCGCGCCGGTGCGCTCTAAACCGGCGAACGTCATCGACGAGTGCTCCCGCGCCGCTTCGTCGAAGCAGATCACATGGGCCAGCCGCGGAAGTTTGGCCCGGATCTCGGCGATCTTGGCCGCCTGCTGCGCCGTCGACACGAAGATGACCACCGCACCGCTGTCTTCCAGCAGATACGCGATGTGCTCCGCGGGAAGGGTGGCGTAAATAGGCACGTCCACGGCCCCAGTGGTTAGGCAGGCGAAGTCGACGATCGCCCACTCCGGGCGGTTTTCGGACAGAATCGCGACGCGGTCGCCGCGCCGGACGCCAAGCGCGGTGAGTCCGAACGCGGTGCGCCGCACCCACTCCAGAATACGGTCGTGCGATATCGGCTTGTATGTCCCGTCCACGCGCACCTGCATCGCGTCAGGGCGCCGACGCACGACAGCATCGAAGAACAACCGGCAGAGAGTGCCCGGCGCTGGCCGCGGACCACCACGCGCGTACGTTTGTGAGGACATGCCTAACGAATCAAGGGGGACGTATGTGCAGCACGCGCTCAAATTCGCGCTGAACCACCGGACCGTAAGCCCCCGCCGACACCCGCATCCGCACCACCGCCGAATCCGATACCCCGGAGAGCTGCGGAACGCGCACGTGCACGCGCCGCGCG
>JBFMFA010000994.1:0-1570 GCA_040753195.1 Gemmatimonadota bacterium
TTTCATCGGTCCTCCACTCTGTGACGTCGAGCGGCGCTCTGCCGCCGACGTTAACCGACAATGCAGCGTAAGTGCCAAACCGATTGAACCTGCTATCTCGTTGTGTCACCGACGGTTGCGCGTTATGCCGTGCGCGTGAGCTCGCTTACTGTCCTAACCCCGGTCGGTGCGGTGTCGCCACCTGCGGACACGAAATCGGGGGCCCTGGCGCGCTTCCGCGCCCGCCGACGGGGCGGGCGCAGCGCGCACGGACTGATCTATAGATACTCGTTATGCAGAGTGCGGGAGTTAATACACCCCAGGTCTCGTTCCGCCGCCGCCACCCCCCGGTGTCTGGTAGCAGTAGTACGTGACGGAACCTACACTTGGGACCCCGGCCGTAATGGTTGCGCACAGCTGGCTACCAGTCGGACAGCCGGTGGGCCGGCACATTGGGGAGTCGGCCCAGCTTTGTGCGGGATCGACGAGGAGAGCGAGAGCAGCGACTACAACGGACGCTGCGCCCGCGACGATTTTCAGAAGTCGTGACATGGATCCTTCCTTGTAAAGGTCGTGAGGGATCCGTGCGCCGCTGCGCCGTTCATCGACACCATCGACGAGCGAGGCGGCAAGTGGGGCAAGGTCATCGCGCGGGGCCGGCGCGCCATTCGTAAAACACCACGGCTGGCGCGGGATCCAGCTCGAGCGCGATCAAACGATTTCCAGACACGCGCACCGCGGCAGGTGGTCGCGTTAGGCGTGCACTATCGACATAGCGCTTGCTGCGCAGATCGAAGCGATCGACAATTCTCCCGGCATCGACGTTGTGGCCGCCGAATACAACCACGGCCATCGTGTCGTTCGCGGCCACGTTCCAGGCCGCACGCACAGCCTGTGGGTCGATCCGCTGGACGGTCGCGGTTTGTGGTTTGTCGATGGTATAGCTCCGAACGTCAGCGAATGGGATGACTTCGGGTCCATGTAGATCGCCGACGAGCCTGCCGGCGCTGTCGATGACCAGAAGGCGGCTGGACCAGTAGAATGCCATCACGGCTCCGCCGTTAGGCAATGGACTGACGACGGGCTCTCGCACGAGGATGTGCTTGGTGGCGATGTCGGGCGGCGCGACGATGCCGCGGTTGGGCACCGCACGACCATCGCTGTTGAGCGTGATCAGCAGGTCGGGACGCCCAAGGGCCACCGCCCACCAGCCGCTGCGTTGCGGGACCATGCGATGCAGTCGCTGCTCCACGGTGCGCATGTCGATCACGCGGCCGTTGACATCGACGATGCTGATACGCGCCACATCGGAATCGAGCACGTGCAGTGTGCCGTTAGGCGCGAACTGCATGTCGACCGGATTGGAGAACTCGCGCGGCCCCCGCCCCGCCCGACCCAGGCGCCAGCGCAGACTGCCGTTGGGTGCAAGTGCGATGAGCTCCTGCGTGCCGGCGTCGTAGAGATAGACGCTGTCGCCGCGCGCCGCGATGAGTTGCGGGTTCGTAAGTACACGGCCGGCGTCGTCAGTGATGCGACGGACCTCGACCCAGGAGCCTTGTGCGAAAACTCGGCGCTGCGACGGCCGGCTACT
>JBFMFA010000995.1:0-1569 GCA_040753195.1 Gemmatimonadota bacterium
CACCGGCATGTTCGTGATCCCCGGCCTCTGGGACATGCACATTCACCTGCACTTCACGAACGACACGGCGCGATTTCACAGCACCAGCGAAGTGATGCTCCCGCTGTTCCTCGTAAACGGCGTCACCGGCGTTCGTGATCTTGGAAGCAACCTCGAAGCATCGATCGCGCTACGCGACAGCGTCGCAGCTCATCAAGTGTTGGGCCCTCGCATGCTCGTGTCGGGCCCAATGATCGATGGTCCCACGTCTCAGTATGCGGCCGCGATCAAAGTGGCGACGCCTGATGAGGCACGTGCCGCCGTGCGCACGCTGAAGGAAGGCCGCGTCGATCTGATCAAGACACAGACGCTCATCCCGCGAGACGCTTACTTCGCGATGGCCGAGGAGGCGACGCGACTCGGAATTCCGTTCGAGGGACACGTCCCGCGCGCCATCACCGCGGTGGAAGCCGTGACTGCAGGTCAGCGCAGCTTCGAACACATGATCGGCATCAGCGACACGAGCACAGCGCTGATTACGGCGCTCGCGGAACATCGCGTCTGGCAGTGCCCCACCGTGATCAACAGCGTCGGCACGCCGCGCGATTTCATAGAAGATCCAGGCTTGCCGTTCTGGCTGCGCGCATCTGTTGAGAGCTGGCGACGCGCCGCGGTGACTCGATTCGAGGCAACCGACTCGGCGAAGCGTGCGTTCAGCGAGCGCGCGACTCGTCGGCTAGGATTGATCAAGAAGCTGCACGACGCAAAGGTGCCGTTGCTCGCCGGAACCGACGCGCCTCAAGGATACGACCTCGTTCCAGGGACGAGCCTCCATCGCGAACTGCAGTTGCTCGTGCGAGCTGGGCTCACGCCTCTGGAGGCGCTCCAGGCCGCGACGCTGAATCCTGCGGCGTATTTCGGAAAAACTGCGGAGTGGGGGACGGTAGCAGCCGGAAAGACGGCGGATCTCGTTGTGCTCGCTCGCAATCCGCTGGCAGGTATTGCGAACACTCGTAGTGTGGTTGCCGTCGTCGCCGACGGTCGATACTTCTCGCCGCGCGAGCTTGAAAGGCTGCGCCTTCGCATCATGGAGCTGGCGGCGAAGTGATGTGACCGTCGCACGCGTTAGGCAGCTACGTGTCGGTGGAATGGTGTCGCTACCTACAACGAGAATGACATGATCGCAGGGGTGCTCGCGGGAGCAGCGGTATTCACCACGTTAATGATCGGCGTCGCCGGCATGGCAGTTGGCCTCGGCTGGCTCGAGACGAGCGGCACGGCGACGGTGGACCTCGAAAAGTGGCTCATCCTCGAGATCGCGGCGGGGGTACCGGCAGGCGTCATCGCTGGAGCGATAAGTCGCAAGGTGGGCCGCGTTGTACGCGCCCCCGTGACGCTGGCTATTGGGTTATTCACGATCGGATGGCTCGAGGTGGCGGAAGTGCTGCGGCATGTCGCGAACGGCAACGTGCAGGCGCCCATATCGCTATTGCTACTCGCCCCCATCGTGACTGCAGCCTCAGTGCTCGCAGGCGGCGGTCGCGTCGGGAACCTGCGAGCAGTGCTCGTTAGGACGGGCGCCTTTCGGCG
>JBFMFA010000996.1:0-1567 GCA_040753195.1 Gemmatimonadota bacterium
TCCAGACAACACGCGAAAGGTGTCTGACCCCGGTGTCTGACCCCTTACGACTCGAGCGTCCCTGAGAATACGAGGCGCCCTTCGCCTCTGAGGAACGGGACGTCGCCCGCAGATGCCCAGGAGACAGTCACGTCGCGGCCCCCTCGCGTCCTGATTGTGACCGCTCTCGTTCGGGGTTCGAGTTCCCACTCGCTCACCATCTTCGCGAGTGCCACCGAGCCAGACCCGCAGGCAAGCGTTTCAGCTTCCACGCCGCGCTCGTAGGTCCGCATGGCCCAGCCGCCGTTCAAGCGCTGGACAAAGTTCACGTTGGCACCGGCTCGCAGCGATGGGTGCCTGCGCAGCTCGCGCCCTCGGTTCACCACGTCGATGGCTTCAATATCTTCGACAAGTACCACGAGGTGAGGCACGCCAACTCGTGTGAAACCAATGCGTTGCTCTCCGGGACCTCGCGTGACCTCGTAAGTTGCCTGCGTGTCGGCTGGCATTGGCATCGACACCTCAGGATCCCCGTCGGTGCTTCGCGGCAACCCGCCTGTGATCACCCCGGAGGATGAATGGAAGTTAAAGCGCTCGGCTCGGCTTGCGTCGGCCACCGCGAGTACCTGAGCCAGGCGTACACTGCACAGCGCGGCGTTCCCGCAGAACTCTGCGAGGCTTCCATCTCGATTGAAGTAGCGGATCGAGTAGAGCTCCGACTTTTCGACAGGTTGCTCGAAGAGGACGATGCCGTCGGCCCCTACTCCGGAGCGGCGGTCGCAAATGGCATCGATTGTTGCCGGATCGATAAGCTCGCTCACCGCGCCGTGTCGCGCGTCGAAGAAGACGAAGTCGTTCCCCGAGCCCGTGAGCTTCCAGAATGAGCGGCCACGCAGCATTCGACCTGCCCCCTTTAGACGCGTTTCGTGATCGCCCACCAACGCAGACGCCAGACCATCCACACGGCTTCGCGCACGATGCGCTTCGACATCTTGCTGATACCTTCCGTGCGATCTACGAAGACAATTGGGATCTCGACGATGCGAAATCCTTTACGCCAAGCGCGGAAATGCATCTCGATCTGGAAGGCGTAACCGTTGGACCGGATGTCGTCGAGATTGATGGCCTCGAGCACAGCGCGTCGGAAGCACTTGAAGCCGGCCGTCGTATCGAACATCGGCAACCCGGTGACGATGCGCGCGTACACGTTGGCGAAGTAGCTGAGGAGCAGCCGACCAATCGGCCAATTCACTACAGTCACGCGTCCATCGCGATACCGCGAACCGATCACCAGATCGGCTTCCTGGATGCTATCCAGGAATTGCGGGAGGTGTGCTGGGTCGTGGGAGAAGTCGGCGTCCATCTCGAAGATGTACGTATAGTCGCGCTCGAGCGCCCACTTGAAGCCGGCGACATAGGCCGTGCCCAAGCCCATCTTCCCCGCGCGGTGGATTACGTGGACCCGCGGATTCACGGCGGCGATTTCATCCGCCATCTGACCCGTACCATCCGGCGACCCATCATCGATCACGAGCACGTCGATGCGCGGATCCTGATAGAGCACGGCATCAACGATCTTGGTGACGTT
>JBFMFA010000997.1:0-1562 GCA_040753195.1 Gemmatimonadota bacterium
TTCGCCCTGAGACGAAACATTCGCGACGACCGGATCGCTCGAGGTCCAGGTGACGATGCGATTCGCCAGCGGCTTGTTCTGCGCGTCAACAGCCGCCGCACTCAGCGTCGTGCGACCACCAACGACGATCGTGTCGTTCGTCGTCGCGAGTACAACGCCGGCAACCGGTTGCGGCGCGATCGTGATCTCGGCAGTGCCGTCGCGCCCGGCAATGGTAGCGGTAATTGTTGCTGAACCAGGCGCGACTCCTGACACGTCGCCATCGTTGTTGACCGTTGCGACGGCCTCATTGGACGACTTCCACCCAACCGGCAGCCCGATCACGGGAGCGCTGGACGCGTCGAAGGCCTCTGCTTTGAGCGTGGAGGTGCTGCCCACGGAGATTGTCGCGGTCCCGGGCGTAACGCGCACGAGGGTCACCGGGCGCGCCGTCACGTTGATGGCGGCGCTCGCCGACTTGCCCCCGCTCGACGCGGCTATCTGCACGCTGCCGGCAGCCACACCGACGACAACGCCCGACTGATTGACCGTGGCGAGGCGCGAGTCTTCGGAGCTCCACACGATGCGTCGATCGCGCATGGCGTTCCCCGCCGCGTCGAGTACGACGGCGGAGAGCGTAACCGTCCCGCCCACCTGCACACTCCCCGTAGTGGGGGACAAGGCGATGCGGTCGACAGGCTCCGATTCACCCACCGAGGAGTCGCACGAGCTTGCGACGAGCGTAACTAACCCGGCGAGAACCGCGGTCTGTGTGCGACGGAGCTGCTGTATGCCTAACGTGAAAACTCTCACGCGTATCCTTCTCTGCGATGCTGACAACCGTTACGTCATGCCGTCCGCGACCGTACGAAGACTCTGTGCGCTTCTCGGATGGCGCTCAAATATCGACACGTGCTGTGCTCAATACCACGACGTGCTGGACGGCGCCGGCTGCCGCAGAGCACGCTCGAGGTCGGCACTGTCGGCTGGCGCCGCGGTGTGGGAACGTGCAATCCGCGTACTACGCGATCGGACGGCTGGGTCCGCTCAGCCTAACGAGTTCTATGGCCCGTACGAATGTTGAGCCCGATACCGATGCGGCCATGGGCCTGTGGCGCCACGACGAGCGACACGGTCTCGCGCGATCGTTCGGTGTACGCGCTGGACGCCAGGATCCCGCGCGCGCGAGTGACCGAGCCTCGCGCAAAGGCGGACGCCTCGATGGCGCTCAGTATCCACACGGCCGCGAGCGCTCCAGCGGCAGGGATGAGATAGGGTCGCTCGCTCACCTGCACGGAGTCGGTATACGGGTTGCCAAAAGGATCCCGATACTCTTTGACCTGCAGGCTGCTCTTGTTCATGAGGCCGGCTGCGGCGATGCCACCGCCTAACGCGAGTATAAACACGCCGCGAATGGGCCGCCCGGTGGCCATCTGACCCACGCCGGGGGCGATCAAGCCCTGAAAAAAGACCGAGCTGGCATCCCACACTCTGTCCTGCAGGCGCGTCATCGTCGAGCGGATCGCGGCCTGGTCGGTGGCTCCCGGCGATAGTTGCAGGTAGCGCTCGAAATCCTGAGTCGC
>JBFMFA010000998.1:0-1561 GCA_040753195.1 Gemmatimonadota bacterium
GGCGCCGCAGCTTTCGCCACAGCCTCCTCGATCAGCGCCACGGTGAAATTTGACACTCCGATGTGACGTGTGAGACCCAGCTTCCGGGCCTCCACAAGCCCGCCCAGCGTTTCTTCCAGCGGCACCTGCGGATTGGGCCAGTGCAGCAGAAGCAGATCGACTTCGGTCATGCGCAGGCGCGCGAGGCTTTCCTTGGTCGAGCGCAACAGATCGTTCGGCGCAAAATGGGTGGTCCAGACTTTCGTGGTGACAAAGACGTCGGCGCGCTTGATGCCGGAGGCCCGCACGCCCTCACCGACCTCGCGCTCGTTCTCGTAAATCTGTGCTGTATCGATATGGCGATAGCCAAGCCGAAGCGCCTGCTCGACGATACGCGCACAGGCACGATCACGTAACTCCCACGTTCCCAGACCTATCGTCGGGATGTTGGCGCCGTTCGCTTCAAGGGTGTGCATCGCATGCCTCAGCGTCGTTCCAGGCCGGAAGGCTCACCATCTTGCGCCGCGCATGCCGCATTGCCAAGAACGCTGCATAGCGAAACATTAACGTCATGCCCGATCAAGGCCGACGCGCAAGTGCCGCGAAAACCATATCGGGCTCGTGAGCGATCACGGTCAGCAGCGCGCGCGCCGGACCACGTGGTGAACGCTTGCCCTGCTCCCAGTTGCGTATGGTCTCGAGAGGAACGCCGAGGCGTGATGCAAATTCGACCTGCGTCAGTTTTGCGCGAAGGCGCAGATCACGCACGACCGGTGCTGTGTTGGCTCCGCGTGATGGCGCGTTGCCGCCGGGCATGTCAGGCACGAGCGGAGCTTCCCGCCCGTCCAGCACCTCCACAATCCGTCCATCTGCCTTCAGCCGTAGCCGCTGCATGCGACACCTCCGCAGAGCGGAGGGTCAACCCAACATGGTTAATCGACGGTTAACAGAAAGCCCCGTCCGGAAAGCCGATGTTCCCGGACGGTTGTCGTTCAGGTTATCGCATGCGCGCGTTGGCTTCGCGCCACGAACGGCGTCCGCCACCATGAGCGAAGCGAAGGCCCATCTCACGGCCGCCCGCATCGTCATAGGAAATGTGGATGTGCTGCACGCGCCCGGAATCGGTCGAGTAGCCGCCGCTCCAGCCCTTGAGCTGCGCATAGATGCAGCCATAGGGACCACGCACGTCCACGGCCTTGCCCTGCGCATGGAGCGACATCCGGCGCGTTCCTGCGATGCGCGTGTGGCGAATGCCCGAGATTGCCTGCGTTCCCGGACACGCTGCCTGAATCGATGCCAGCTTGGCGGCCAGCGGACCGACCAGACCGGCGGAATATCCTTCCGATGCATAGGACGCGCGCTCGGCGACCGCACGCGGTGCCGGTTCAAAGTTGCGCTGAGCGCGTTCAAGCGCCCGCTGTTGCCGCCTGCTCAGCCGAGGCGTCGCCGCTAGCTGCATCATGGAAAATGCGGGCTCCACTCGACGCTGACCGCGCTGACGCGCGTGAACAGGATTGTCGACTCCGATGCATGGCATCGTGATGTTGCATTCTGGTGCGACGGCCGGTGCACGAACACGCGC
>JBFMFA010000999.1:0-1559 GCA_040753195.1 Gemmatimonadota bacterium
GATCACGTGCCGAAAGTTCACTGACGCGGCCGGCCACGGAGAAGACGGGTTCCTTCATGGCATCAACCGCTCGATACGAGCCACGAGGATCCCTTCGCCGCCCAACGTTTTCAGGGCAGCCACCGTCTGCGACAGTTTGTCCGCCGCGACAACGGCGTGTACCGCAACGAAATGCCCCCCATTCAGAATCTCGGTCACCGTCGGGCCGTTGAGTCCCGGCAAAACGTCGCGGATCCGGTCCAGCGCCGTCCTCGGCATGTTCGCCATGAGGTAGCGCTGACCACGCGCGCGGATCACCGATTCCAGCGTGGCGACCAGACCGGTGAGATCACGTGCAAGCTGAGCGTCTTTCTCCGACGTTCGCGTGATCAGGCGCGCCGACGACTGCTCGAGCGTCGCCACCTCGCGCAGACCGTTCGCGCGCATCGTTGATCCGGTACTCGTTAGGTCCACGACGAAGTCGGCGATGCCCAGGCGTGGGGCCGCTTCGACCGCCCCGGATATCGGTACGATGTCTACGGCCAATCCGTGCTGGCGAAAGAACTTTGCCGTCAGGCGCGGAAACGTCGTGGCGACTCGCTGGCCAGCCGCGAGATCGCTCAACGCGCGCACTGGGCTTTCCTCCGGCACAGCCAGGACGAGACGACACGAGCCAAAGCAGAGATCGAGGCGGTCGGCCAGCGGGCGCGTCGACTCGCACACAAGGTCCCAACCGGTGATGCCCGCATCCGCTGCTCCGTCGGCGACAAACTCGGGTATGTCCTGCGCGCGCGTGAAGAGTGCCTGGTACTGATCTCCACACGAAACGCTCAGAACGCGCGACGATGAGGCGCGCACATCCAGTCCGGCTTCCTCAAGCAGGACGCGCGCTGGCTCCATCAGCCGACCTTTGTTAGGCAATGCGATACGGATCATGCAAGTTCACTTGGGTGAAAAACAAAACGGCCCGTTCGAGTGAACGGGCCGCGGAGACTGAGCGTGTTTACGCGATCAAGCGATAACGAATGCGCACAACGCCGTCACCCGCGGCCCTCGGGGCCGTGGAAATGACGATGATGGCGGTGCTTGTGCTGAACGCTGATCACGCCGGTAACGTAGACTCGTCGGTCGACGACGTCAAGTTAGGCGATGGATTCCGCGCGCGAACGTCGCAGCCGCGAGCGTTCCTGCACGATCGCGACGACCCCGGGAATGATGGACAGGATGATGATCGCGATGATGACCAGCGAGAAGTTGTCCTTCACGATCGGTAGGTTCCCGAAGAAGTACCCAGCCAACAACATCGACGATACCCACACGACGCCCCCGACTACGTTGTACATCGCGAAACGGGAGTACGGCATCGCCCCGGCACCGGCCACGAACGGCGCGAACGTGCGGATGATCGGCACAAAGCGCGCGAGGAAGATGGTCTTGCCGCCATGGCGCACGAAGAACTCGTGCGTGCGATCGATGTGCGCCTTTTTGACGAGCGGCAACTTTCCCGCGGCGGCGCGTTCGCCGAATATCGTTCCCGCCCAGTAGTTGACGGCGTCACCCGCTATGGCGCAGACGATGAG
>JBFMFA010001000.1:0-1554 GCA_040753195.1 Gemmatimonadota bacterium
ACGAGTGACCCATCCCCGGCGAGGCGGGCCACGCCACGCGCATGCGGCCGCAGCGCCAGGGCTTCGGCAGGGCCGATCGGGGTCAGTTGATCGTTCATGGCATACTCCAGCGCAGCCTCGCGCGTCATGCGACCCACATCGTCGCATTGCGTGACGCCGCCGTCCGCCGCCACGCTCACGCGCGCAGCATAACATTCTCCGCGGAGCGCGTCGAGGAGCGCCAGGTACTGGCGCCCCGCGAGAGGACGTTCGGCTCCCGCAACGATCAGCGCGAGCGACGGTACTACACACAATTCCGCTCCGGTTCCCCGAACGATCCCTTTCGCCGTCGCGGCGGCAAGACGCAGCGCCGTGAAGCCGCCCGGCCCGTCGCCGCAAACCACGCGCTCGACGTCGCTGACGTTCACGCGCGCCTCATTCAGCGCCGTCATGACGGCAGGCAGCAGCGTTTCCCGGTGACGGTCTCGAAGGTTCGCCTCGACAGCCGACACGACACGCGATCCATCGAGCACCGCCACCGTGGCATCGCCGGCGGCCGCATCCAGCGCAAGCGTCAGCATGCTTAGCCGGCCAGCAGCAAACGCCGCGATTCCTCGTTAGGCACGTGCTGCAGCTCGATCCCCACATGATCCGCCGGCAGCACGCCAGCCGCTCGCTCCGGCCACTCGATCAACAGCAGCGCGTGAGCCGCGACGATGTCGTCCCAGTCGATCGCAGCCAACTCTCGCGCATGCTGCAGGCGGTACAAATCCAGATGAAACACCGGCGAGCGCGGCGCGCGATACTCGTGCACGAGGGCGAAGGTAGGACTCGTGACGGGCTCCTGCACTCCGTAGCCGCGACAGATCGCCTGCACGAGGGTCGTCTTCCCCGCTCCAAGATCGCCGGCGATTGCGACGCACAACGGCGGCCGAGCCGCACGGCCAAAGGCTTCACCCCAATCCATCAATTCATCGCGCGTTAGGCGCAGCCGACCCTCGCGCGCGCGTTCCGGCACGAGATGATGCAGCGGTCCGGGTGAAGGCGCGGTCACGCGCGCGACCGTATCTCGGCGAAGGCGTCGCGCCGCCGCACCATCCCGTCCTTGCGCGCCCGCAATTCAAAGAGCTGATCGCGCAGCTGCGCCGCAGCCTCGAAGTCCAGTTCCTTCGCCGCCGCTCGCATATCGCTCTCCAGCTGCGCGATCGCGGCGTCGACGTCTTTCGCCTCGTATTGAGCTTGTGCCGCGCGCTCGGCGACTTTCATCGCACGCTGCTCGCGCGCGTCCGCCACGCGCGTGATAAAGCGAACTTCATCAGCACTCTTCACCACACTCGTCGGCGTGATGTTGTGCTCGCGATTGTGCTCCTGCTGAATGATTCTCCGGCGGTTCGTTTCTTCGATACAGCGCCGCATCGAGTCGGTCATGCGATCGGCATAGAAAATCGCGCGACCACTTACGTGTCGAGCCGCGCGTCCGACGGTCTGAATCAGGGATCTGTCGCTGCGCAGAAAGCCTTCCTGGTCGGCATCCAGAATCGCGACGAGCGACACTTACGGCATGTCCAGCCCTTC
>JBFMFA010001001.1:0-1552 GCA_040753195.1 Gemmatimonadota bacterium
CCGTTCCGCGGGCGTCCGCGGATGGGATTGGATGTCAGTTCCAACGGCTCGCTGCTCTACATCCATACCGCTGGAATGACAATAGATCTGTATGACACCGCTACAGCGCGTTTCGTCCGGAGTATCGACCTCGGCGCCGATATGACGGACTTCTACGTGATTCCGGCGGCGCCGCCGTCTCGTTAGGCAGGCGCTGCGGCGCCCGTGGATCAGGACCTCAAACGCGCGCTGGGTTACGCGGCGCCACACTGGCGCCGCCTGGCGCTCGTCCTGCTCTTGTCGCTGGTCGGGACGCTCCTGGCGCTCGCGCTGCCGTACTTTTCCAAGGCGCTCGTCGATAAAGCCCTCCTGGGACGCGACTTCGGGGCGCTCACGCGCATCGTCGGCATTTTTACGCTGATCACGCTGGCGAGCTTCGCGCTCAACGTCGTGAGCGGCCTCCTCTACACGCGCGTCTCGGCGGACATGCTCTTCGACATGCGCCTCGGCGTGTACCGGCATCTGCAGCGTCTCTCCCCCCGCTTTTACGCGCGAATGCCGTTAGGCCAAATCGCCTCCCGCATCAACAGCGACGTGGGCGAAATTCAACGCGTGGCGGCCGAAGTCTCTCTGGCGTGGCTCAGCAACGTGATCTTTTTGATTGGCACGGTGGTGATCCTCATCGTACTGGATCCCGTGCTTTTTGCCGTTGCTGTGGCCTTGCTCCCGCCAGCCGTTTGGGCGCTCGTGCGCTACCGCGCCCAACTCGAAACCTCGATCGCCGCCGTGCGCGACTCGAGCGCGAACGTCGGCTCCTTTCTCGTCGAGACGCTACAGGGGATGAAGCTCACGATCGCGGCAAACGCGCAGGATCGCGAAGTCGCCCGGCTGCGGGACCGCAACGACACGTTCGTCAGCGCTCTTATGGCGATGCGACGCCTAACGTATCTGTCCGGCGGGCTTCCGGGGCTCATTCTCGGTGTCGGAAGTGCCGTTGTCTTCCTCGTCGGCGGCTACCGCGTCATCTCCGGGGCGATCACGATGGGGACGCTCGTGGCCTTCGTCGCCTATCAGATGCGCCTCGTCTCTCCGATCCAGGCGCTGATGGCCTTATACACATCGCTGGCCACCGCGCGTGTATCGCTCACGCGCGTGCATGAGATCCTCGATACGCCGGTGGAGGTCGACGAAGAGCCGGATGCCGTGAGCCTGCGTGAGGTTCGCGGAGACGTGGTCTTCGAGGACGTTGCGTTTACGCACGACCGCGGAGATCCGGTGCTCGATGGCGTCACGCTAGCGGTGCGCGCGGGCGAGCGCGTGGCCGTTGTGGGTCGCAGCGGCGAAGGGAAGTCCACGATCGCGGACCTACTCGTTAGGCACATCGACCCGCATCGTGGCCGCGTACGACTCGACGGTAATGACATCAAACATGTGCGGCTCGGCGATCTGCGCCGCTGGATCGCCGTCGTCGATCAGGAACCCTTCGTCTTCCACGCGTCCATCGCCGACAATATCCGCTACGCACGCCCCGACGCCCTCGCCAGCGAAGTCCTCGACGCAGCCCATACAGCCG
>JBFMFA010001002.1:0-1550 GCA_040753195.1 Gemmatimonadota bacterium
TGGCGTTGTGCGCGCGGCACGGAATCTCCGTCGTCAGCTATGATGACAGCGCCGTCGGAACCTTAACCCTCGCCGCCAATGGCGGCGGCCGTTTCACTGACGTCGTGCTGAGGCCGCGCGTGTCCCTGAGCGACGCGGCTCGTCTGGATGAGGCCATTCAGCTGCACAAGACCGCGCACGCGCAGTGTTTCATCGCCAGTTCGTCCAGTGTCCACATCCACTGCCAGCCCGTCGTGACCGCGCACACGCGGGCGGCCGTCCGATGAAAGACCTAACGATCGTCCTGGACAATCGGCCCGGGGCGCTTGCAGAACTGGGCGAAGCGTTAGGCGCTGCGAAGGTGAGCGTGGAAGGAGGAGGCGCATGGGTCGTCCAGGGTCAAGGCGTCGCGCACTTTCTCGTTCACGATGCGGTCGCCGCGCAACGCGCGCTGGAGACAGCCGGCATCAGAGTTCTCGCCGTGCGTGATGTCGTCGTTCAGCGCCTCGCGCAGGACCTCCCGGGCCAACTCGGCATGCTCACGCGGCGCATGGCGGCTGCGGGCGTGAACATCGAGGTGCTCTACAGCGACCACGACCACCAGTTGATACTCGTTGTGGACGACACAGCGCGTGCTGAGGACGTGGCACGAGCCTGGATGTCAGAACGGCAGTAGAAGATTCCGCGGAAACATCGGCTATTTGCCCGGTCCATGCGCTAAGTTGCGATAGCGCCGAGCGCGCGCTCGGTCCTCCCCTAAAAAAAGGTTCTCATGCGCAAGCCCGAGGCACGTTCGCCGTACCGGGAAGAAATCGATCTTCCCCAGAGTCTTTCAGATCGCGTCCAAAGCCGCGTCACGGCCGCCGAGGCATTTCTCGCTGACACTCCGGTTCATGGCGATGACACGCTGCATACGTTGGCACTGTGGCAGGTCTTCGAGGAGTTCGGCGATGCGCGTCGCGCGGATCGTCGCAAAACAGGCGACGGCGTCATTCCGGAGCTGGCCGCCGCCGCTCGCGCGTTTCGACGCCAGCCGAGCACGGAAGCACTGGTTGCGATTGCCTCGCATCTGGATGCGCGCGGTCTCCTGCGTCAGTAGCACCCGGCGCGCGACGCATACCCGACTGGCTCGTTAGGCGCTCTTGCCCGCGGGGTAGTGTCGTCCTCTCCACTGCGTGGGTCGTCGCAGCATCGAAAGGATGAGTCGCAAGACGGCAATCCAGTCGGCAGTCGGTGACAGCCAGTAGCCGAGCGACCGCTTGCTGTACGCAGGTGCCAGGGCGAGCAGCATCACAAGGCGTATTAAAAGCAGCGTGGCATTGATGGCGACTACGGCCCAGCCCACGCCGTCTTGCGGCTGCCACCAACCTGCGATCCATGTGGCGACCAGCGGGAGCGGCGCACCCTGCACGAGGGCGACGAAGAGGCAGTCGCCGGCGCGTCGCAGCTTGTTGGTGGCGTCCTTGAGATCGATCGAGCGACCCCACTCGCGCCACATGTGGCCTAACGACTCGTACGAGCGTACGCGATAGAGACGAGATCCGTCGAGGAACCCAACCCGCGCTCCGACA
>JBFMFA010001003.1:0-1546 GCA_040753195.1 Gemmatimonadota bacterium
CCGTCAACGGTGAGATGTGAAGCGGCGCGTTCCACAAGACCAAGATCGACTTCAGGAATCGTCATGAGCTCATCGAGACTCGTGAGGTAGCGCGCGGCCGGTCCACGCTGAGGAATCTGCCCAATCGGGAACGACTCGTCAGGTGAATCCGGGGTCACCGGAGCGCCGGGACCTACGCCACTGCCTATGCGGCTACGAATCGCGACGGCGGTGCGCCGCGCAGCTCCCGCATCTCCGAACTCACTCAAAAGCTGGGTAATCGACTCGGCATCCGAGTAGTTGAGATCGAGCTTCGCATTTACGTCGGCGATCGCCACTTCCATCCGCACGCCGTCGAGAGCAGGGAGTCGCAGTGCACGCGTCCCGCTGCCGATGGCATTGAGAAAATCGGCTCGTAGCGCCGAGTCTGGGGCGGCCAGGAGTGAGTCTTCGATAAGTCGGACGGCGAGTTCGACCGCGCGTTCCGCCCCATAACGAGAAACCACTGAGGCGCGCGCATTTGAGGCCACCGTCATCGCGGACCGTGCGCGTGCGCTGACCGCGAGCGAAAGTCCGCCGGCAACGACGAGCGTCCACAGGACAAGCGCCAAGGAACTGCCACGTCTGGCGCGTATCACGGTCGTTCC
This sequence comes from Gemmatimonadota bacterium, assembly GCA_040753195.1. Taxonomy (GTDB): domain Bacteria; phylum Gemmatimonadota; class Gemmatimonadetes; order Gemmatimonadales; family Gemmatimonadaceae; genus DASYRX01. The sequence goes on from JBFMFA010001003.1 coordinate 627, forward strand.
TCGAGCTGTGTCGTGACCACCAAGGGTGGCGCGCCGGCCGGGTCTCTGTCGCCGGCAAAGGTGAATTCGACGGCGCTCGGCACCTGCAACGTCGGTGGCCACGACGCGGTCCACTCACCGCTCGGTGCACGAGCACGCAGTCGCACGCCGGTGATTGTCGAAAGCGTCCCGCGGAAAAGCGGCGCACCGCCGAGCGATTCCACACTCAGCGTTAGGCCCCCTGCTTCCGGGGCGAGACGCACTTTCACGACGTCGCCGGTGCCGGCCGGGTATCCGAAACCACGTGAATAGAACTCTGTAACATGGCTCTGGACATCGTTATGCACAGTGTCTCGCACGACGAATGGCGGCTGGTTAGGCACCGGTGCGTCAGAGAGGTGGCGTAGCGCGCCGACGAGCAGCGCCCGAAAGCGGATCTGGCTCTGCGCGGCGTCCGTATGGCGCGTCAGACGGTCTTGGGTATCGAGTCCGCCCACAACGGCCGCGCGCGCGGCCAGAGCGATCAGCCCAGCGATCGTCAGGGCGACGATCACTTCGACGAGTGTAAAGCCGCGCTTCATCGCATCATCACGCGGTGAAGGACAAGGCGTTGCCCGTCAGGGAGCTGCACCGTCACCGCAACATCCAGGGCGCCGCTCTCGAGCGACTGCTCGGTGACGGACGTCACGAAGCCCTGCTCGTTAGGAAGCGGAAGATCGCCGCCCGCCTTACGAGATTCCATCGTCGCTTCGGCGATCTGTGTCGCGCGCAGCCACTGTTCGGCGTCGCGAGCCGCATGTGCGGACTGCTGAAAGGTCCCCAAAAAGCTGACGGCTGCGACCGCGAGGATCACGAGCGACACGAGCGATTCGAGGAGGGACATACCTAACGGCTAGTTTTAGGGGTTAGCGAGCAAGACACCGCGTCTACTTGCGCGCCCA
>JBFMFA010001004.1:0-1542 GCA_040753195.1 Gemmatimonadota bacterium
GAAGCCGAGGCGGAACTGGCCGAGTCCGAGCGACGTGACGTTGCCGCTGGGCGAGAACGTGAGCGGACCGGTGTAGAAGGCGAGCAACTTCGCCTCGCGTTGGTCGGCGTCGGGACGACAGACGCCCTGGGCGGCGGCTTGCGTTGCTGCGAGGAGAAGCACTGCGGACAGACTTGTTAGGCGCATGGGGGAAGATCAGGTCTAAGGTCTAAGGTCTAAGGTCTAACGAGGCGTAGGCAGAACCTCTAGCGCAGTGCGAATGTCACGTGGACGACCGCGGTCACATCCTTCTCCACGGCGCTTACGTCGTTCATTCCATAATCAGAGATCTCAGTGGAGAAGCGGGGCGTGATCTGAAAAACGCCGATGCGGGCTTGGCGCACGGTGCCCACTGTCGACCCGGTGCTCTTCGCGATCGCTTCGGCACGCGCTTTGGCGTCACGCGTGGCGTCCTCGATCAGCGCCACACGCAGATCCGCCAACATCGTATACAGATACTCCGGGGGCTGACTCGAGAGCGCCACGCCCTCGGCCATCAGATCGCTGGCCTTCTGCGACAGCGCCGTAATCGCGTCGACGTTGCTCGAGCGCACTTCGAACTGCTGCGTTAGGCGATACGCGATGATACGGCCCGTTTCGCGGCCGGATTCGACAACTTCAGGGATGGTATACGTCTCGACGGGTTTGATCGTAAGCATGGAATCGGCGACGCCGTTCGCGCGGAGAAACTGCCTCACGCGATTCGCCTCCGAGCGCAACTCTGTTGACGCAGAGCTGATTGATGGCGACTGAATGCCGACCGCGGCGCGCCATACCACGAAATCCGCGCGGATGGGACGTTTGGCTGACCCGGTGACAGTGATGGCTTCTTCGGGGCGCCTGATGTCGCCGAGCCCGCGGCCGATGACGCAGCTGCCGAAGCCTAACGCGATGGCGAGGGCGGTGAGACCGTAGAGGAGGTTTCTGTTGTCCATATGAAAGTCGAACCTTAGACCTCGATTTAGTTCATCGCCACGCGCGTTCTATTCAGAAAAGCTGACACCGCTCGTAGCGCGGCGTCGAACTCCGTGCGCAATTCGCCTAACAAACTAACTTGATGCTTCGTCGGCGCCCGGTTGGCGGCGTCGATGCCGAAGAGCAAGGCGCCGAGCCGCTCGGAGATGCGCGGACCTTCGCTCCAGAATGGACGCCCGGGCGGACGCGCGATCGTGGCCAGCACCGAATCCAGCTGCGCGATCTCCGTGTTTACCTGCTTGATCTGCGCCGCGCGCTGCTCGGCGCCTTCGGTTTCCAGTGTACGCTTGCGACCGTCGAGTTGGCTGCGCAGCACATCCATCGCGCGCAGTGTGTCGTTCATGACCGACTGCATGTCCCGCAGTCGGATAGCGGTGTCGAACTGCTCGCGCAACGCGGCGACCGGTGTTTCGATGGCGGGGTCGAGGCGGACTTCCACCGTGGTTTCCTCACGGCCGGACGGTGTCGTTAGGCGCACCGTGTAGCGTCCCGGGAGCGCTTGCGGCCCGCGCGGCGGACCGAAGAAAT
>JBFMFA010001005.1:0-1541 GCA_040753195.1 Gemmatimonadota bacterium
GCACGTGCTCGTAAGCGGCGTACCGGTCATTCGCGACGCCGCATTTACTGGCGAGCGACCGGGCCGCTGGATACGCGGGCCCGCGCGCCCTTAAGCCGCACTGCGCGTCGCGCGCTAGGCGGGTCGGTACGGTGCCTTGATCTTCAGTGGAATGATCGTCTCGCCCCAATGGATGCGCATGACCGCGTCGTCGCGCAGTACGACCGGGAAGTAGATCGCGAGCGTTTCCATATGCGCGCCACGCTCAGGGACGATCTCCAGGCGAAGCGCGTCCTGTTCGGCACCTGGGTAAGGTGTGTGGAAGACGTGTGCGGCGCGACTCAATATGAGTGTCCATGCTCCGCTGGCGCGCGGCAGCAGCCAGAGCGAATACGCACCCGCGGGAAGCGCGCGCCCTTCGATTTCAACGGCGCGATCGAACGAGATGCGCGTCGCGGAGTCAGCCCCGGGGTTCCAGACTCGGTCCCATTTGACGACCGCGGAGTCGCCGAAGAGCACGCGGCCCCGTGCGACGGGGCGCCCGTACTGAACTGCGATTTGCGTGAAGCCGACGCTCTGTTCTACTGACGCGCGTTGACTGAACGGGATTGTCTGCGCGCTGGCGAAGTTACCAGCGGCAAGTAGCGCGACGGGCAAAAGCAGACTGGAGCGTGTCATGGCAAGAAAGGTGTGTCCGCCATGGCGAAGTCGTCTTATTCGGCGAAAGTTCCGCGGCAGTGGCGCGCCGCCGAGCGTCTGGCTACATGACGACACCACGATCGCGGCGACTTTCGAACTGGAGGGTCAATGGTTACGAGCGTGACGTCGAGTGCGCGCCTTGATGACTGGGGAAAGCTGATACTGCGGATCACAGTGGCCGGCCTGCTGCTTTTTCACGGGATCTTCAAAGTGCAGAACGGCATCGCGTGGATGACGGGGCCATTGTCGGCAGCTGGCCTCCCGGCCTTCATCGGATACGGAGTGTATGTCGGTGAAATCGTTGCCCCGGTTCTCGCCATCCTGGGCAAGTTCACGCGTCTGGCCGGCCTCGTGATCGCGTTCGACATGGCCATGGCGATCTTCCTCGTGTTGCGCGAGCGGATGTTTACCGTCAGCCCACAGGGTGGCGGATTAGCGATCGAGTTGGAACTGTTCTTTCTCATGGGAGGTTTCGCGATCGCGCTGTTAGGCAGCGGCCGTTACGCGCTGTCTCGAGGCGCGGGCCGCTGGGACTAGCAGCTACCTGGCGAGCATTCGCGGGTCACTCAGTGCGCATCGTGAGCATGGGATCGACACGCGTCGCCCGACGAGCGGGCAGGTAGGACGCCAGCAGGGTGATGACCGCAAGCAGCAGCAGCGCGGCACTCAGCGCCACAGGATCCAGAATTCCGACGCCGAACAACAGCGCCTTGAGCAGCCGTCCGACCGCGAGCAGCAGGAGCGCGCCGGCCACGAGACCGAATGCGGCGAGCAGTGCGCCGTCGCGGAGAACCATACGCGCTATCTCCGTGCGCGATGCACCTAACGCGATTCTGATGCCGATTTCACGCGTCCGGCTCGTC
>JBFMFA010001006.1:0-1537 GCA_040753195.1 Gemmatimonadota bacterium
AGCGGAAAGAACGCGTCCAGCACAGTTGCCGGCGTCGCCGGGTCGTGCTCACGTGCGAAGTCGGCGATCACCAGGTACACCGGGACGAGCATAACGAGTGCGACCATCGGGATGGTCACAGGGTATGGTCGCCGGAGCGATTGCACGACCGCGCGCCATCCGATCGGCGTCGGATGGAGAATAGGTGTCGCCGGGTGTGGCGTCGCAGCTGCCATGCGCGTGCTGGAGTTGAGTCGGTCCAACGCGGTACCGCTCTAGACGGTTCCGCGTGGGTCCGAGCAACCCACCAAATCACGCCGCCCCGGCGCTAAAACCTGACTCAGGACCGTTGTTTGAACGCTGACGGGCTACGCAAATTCATAGACCCTCACTGCACCGCCCCCGCCCTCGTGCGGCCCGGTCACCCGCGCCCTTCATGCACGTTTCGACACACAGACTCGGCAGCAGCGTCCTGTTCATCGCATCTCTGGTCCTTGGCGCGTCCGGTTCCGCGACGGCGCAGAATGGCAACGCGCCATCGCCTTCACAGATCATCGACAGCGTCGACGTGGCGCGCGCGGTCCCCATGGCGATCCACCGCCTCACGGGCCCGATCCAGCTGGACGGCGTCGTGAACGAACCGGCATGGGAAGCCGTGGAGCCGATCCCGATGTTCATGTTCTCACCCGGCTTTCTGGCGCCGCTCACCGAGCGCACCGAAGTCCGCATCGGGCACGATGACCGGTATCTCTACGTCGCTGGGAAGCTGTACGACTCCGACGTCGCGAAGATCCGCACAAACACGTTCTACCGCGATGCGTATAGCGGCGACGATCTGCTCGCCGTCGTTGTCGACAGCTACAACGACTATGAGACCGCGGTGTGGTTTGTCACGAACCCCGCGGGTGCGCGCAACGATCGCGCAGTATCGAACGACGCGGTCTTCTCGGGTGGCGTGAACGCGATGAACTCGGACTGGAACTCGCACTGGGAAGTTGCGACGTCCAAGAACGAGCAGGGATGGTACGCGGAGTTTCGCATCCCCTTCTCCACGTTAGGCTTTCAGGCGAAGAGCGACGAGGTGGCGATGGGCATGATCATCTATCGCTTCATTGCGCGGAAAAACGAACGGCAACTCTTCCCGGCGATCGACCCCAAGTGGGGCGGCCTCGCGTTCGCCAAACCGTCGCAAGCGCAACGCGTGGTATTGCGGCAAGTGCGCCAATCGAAGCCCGTCTACATCACGCCGTACCTACTCGGCGGTGGCCGTCAGACGGCGCAGCTCAACGAATCAGGCGGTGGTCCCGCGTTCTGGAGCACCTCAGCACGCCAGTGGGGTGACGTCGGCGGCGACATTCGTTATTCGCCGACGTCGAACCTCGCTCTGGACCTCACGGTGAACACCGACTTCGCCCAGGTGGAAGCCGACGACCAGCAGATCAACCTAACGAGGTTCCCGCTTTTTTTCCCCGAGAAACGGCAGTTCTTTCAGGAGCGCGCCTCGACGTTCACTTTTGCCACTGGTGGGTCGAGCGACCGTTTGTTTCACAGCCGCCGC
>JBFMFA010001007.1:0-1537 GCA_040753195.1 Gemmatimonadota bacterium
GCCCGCACGTTCGACGGCGCGGAGCTGGCCAGCATCGAGGTACCGCGAGAGGAATGGCGCCGGGCGTTAGGTCGGTGCGATATCGAGTTGGTGGCTGCGTTGCACCGCGCCGCAGAAAACATCATGCGGGTACACACGGCGTGCATGCCGGCCCCGGTTGAAATCGAAGTTGAACCTGGGGTTCGAATCGTCAGGCGTCCGGTCGGCCTTGATCGTGTAGGCATCTACGCGCCGGGCGGACGCGCCGCATACGCGAGCTCATTGTTGATGGGTGTGATCCCCGCTTGGGTCGCCGGTGTCGGCGAGGTCGTCGTCTGCTCGCCGGCGTCGCGCACGGGGCTGCCGAGCGCTCTGGTGTTGGCGGCCGCCGAAGTTGCCGGTGCGTCGCGAGTGTTTGCCGTTGGGGGCGCCGGCGCCATTGCCGCCATGGCGTTAGGCACCGAATCGATCCCTCGCGTGGATTGCATCGTGGGGCCGGGGAATGCGTACGTGACGGAAGCCAAACAGCAGGTGGCACGCGACGTTCGCATCGAGTCGCCGGCTGGCCCGACGGAGATTCTCGTGCTGCTCGACGACACGGCTGACATGCGCGCCGTCGCCGCGGAGCTGCTCGCGCAGGCCGAGCATGGAATCGACAGCGCAGCCGTCGCTGTGGCGATTGGCCGCGACGCTGCCATGGCGCTCAATGCCGAGCTCGAGCGCGAACTCCAATCGCTCGAACATTCGGACACAATTCGTAAGGCATTGGGTGCGTGCGGCGCCTTGCTGATCGCCGATTCTATCGAGGAAGCGCTGGCGTTCGCCGAAGGGTACGCGCCCGAGCACCTTCTCATCGCGACGCGCAACGCTGCCGCCGCAGCGGATCAGGTGCGCAATGCAGCCTGCACATTCGTGGGCTGCAGCAGCTCCGTGACTTTCGGAGACTACATGACCGGCGCAAACCACGTTCTTCCCACAGCGGGGTACGCGCGGACGCACTCCGGGCTTGGCACCGACGCGTTCGTCCGCTGGACCACGACTCAATACGTCGACCCCACAGCCGCGCGCACGTTAGGTCCGGCCGTGAGCGCGTTCGCCGGCGCTGAAGGCCTGACGGCACACGCTCGAGCGGCGCGTTATGCAGGGCTGTTGCCATGACGCGCGGGCCAATGAACGGTACCGGGCGCCGTCCGTCGTTCGACCAGGTTGTGCCCGTCGTCGCCGACGATCCGCCGGCGCCTCTGCATCTGTCTGACAACACGAATCTGTTTGGCACGCCACCGGCGGCGCTGGCGGCGATTCATGCCGCGCAAGGCGCGGACATCGTGCAGTACCCTTCGTCGTCCGGGCCGGAGCTGCGAGAGGCGATTGCCGGCTACCTGGGCGTGCAACCTAACGAGGTGGTGGTCGGTTGCGGAGGTGACAACATCATCGACTGTGCGCTGCGCGCCTTTTGTGCGCCGGGCGATGCGGTGGCATTTCCCGATCCGACGTTCGTGATGACGCGGTATTTCGCGCTCACGAACGGCCTAACGCCAACGCCGGTGCCGATCCGGTC
>JBFMFA010001008.1:0-1537 GCA_040753195.1 Gemmatimonadota bacterium
GACGACGAGATCAAGCAGGCGTATCGCAAGCTTGCGATGAAATACCATCCGGACCGCAACAACGGTTCGGCGGATTCCGAAGAGCGGTTCAAAGCGATCACCGAAGCGTACGACGTGCTGCGCGATCCCCAGAAACGCGCGGCGTACGATCGATTTGGCGAAGCCGGGCTGCGCGGATCGGGCGCGCAAGGCGGATTCCACCACGTCGACCTCTCCGAAGCGCTCAACATTTTCATGCGCGACTTCGGCGGCTTCGCCGGATTCGGCGACATCTTTGGCGGCGGCCAACGCCGCTCTTCAGGCGGTCCGCGCGGCGGTGCAGACGTAAAGGTCGCGATCGAACTGACACTGAAAGAAGTCGTCACCGGCGTCACCAAGACGGTGACCGCGAAATTCCTGGATCCGTGCGATGCGTGCGAAGGATCCGGCGCGGAGGCCGGCACGAAACCGCAGAGATGCAACACCTGCGCTGGGAGCGGCGAAGTGCGCCGGGCCCAACGCTCCTTCTTCGGGCAGTTTGTGAGCGTTGTGCCGTGCCCCACGTGCTCCGGCGAAGGTGTGGTCATCAGCGCGGTGTGCAAGAAGTGCCGCGGGGAAGGACGCGTGCGCGGCGAACACACTCTGCCGATTCAGGTGCCGGCGGGCGTTGCGACTGGCCAGTACATGACGCTGCGCGGCGTGGGAAATGCGGGGCCGCGCGGTGGGCCGCGTGGCGACGTTTTGGTGGTCTTCGAGGTGCTGGACGATCCTCGCTTCGAGCGCGAAGGCGAAGACCTGTACACGGAAGTACTGGTTTCCTACCCCCAGCTCGTGTTAGGCGCCGACGTCGAAGTGCCGGCGGTGCACGGGTCGCTGCGTGTGCGCATCCCGGCGGGAACGCAGAGCGGGCAGATGCTTCAGCTGCGCGGCCGCGGTCTGCCGCGCGTGAATGGCGGTGGTACCGGCGATCTGCACATCCGCGTGCAGCTGTGGACGCCGACATCCGTGACGCCGGAAGAAGAAGCGCTGCTCAAGCAACTCGCCACGATCGAGCACATCCCCGATCAACCGCGCGAGAAAGGCTTTTGGACCAAGATGAAGGAGGCGTTAGGCGCTTGAGTTGGTCCGCGCTGCGCATCTTGCCGAGCGACGCCAATGAGAGCCGCGACGCCATCGTCGCGGCTCTTTTTTCGTGCGGGGCTCAGGCGGTCGTGGAAGATGGGCGCGAGATCGTCACGCACTTTCCACCATATGCCGATCTCGCGGCCGTGCGCAGCGCCATTCACGGTGTGGATCCAACAGCCACGCTCTCCGAGTCGCTTGTCGCCGACACAGACTGGAGCGTTGCGTGGCGCGACCGGCTCCAGGCCCACGACCTCGGCGCGATCACCGTCGCGCCGCCATGGTTGGCTGAAGGGCTCGATCCCGAACGAACGGTGGTGATCGAACCTGAAACGGCCTTCGGGACGGGCGATCACGAAAGCACGCGCGGTGCGCTGCGATTGCTCGCGACGGTGCTGCGCCTTGGCGACGTGGTCGCGGATTTGGGCGCCGGCAG
>JBFMFA010001009.1:0-1535 GCA_040753195.1 Gemmatimonadota bacterium
TCGCTCATCAGCTGAAAGATGCGCTGCCAGGAGTCCGAGTCGGCCGCGCGCACCATGCCGCGAAAGATCCGGCGATTGGTCGGCGTGGAAAAAATCGTGGGACTGAGGATACGATCGAGATGCGCGTCGGATCGCGAGTGATCCAGCAGAATCAACTCCCGCGCTCGGCGCGACACACGCTCACCGAGGTGCGTCTCGAAGCGAGCCTCCCAGTAGCTGTGCCCGAGCGCCACCGTGCTCGACGTCACCGTGAGCCGGTACGGCACGAAATAGTTGTGTGCCACGACGTCCGCCGCGAGGTGGGCGAGGTAGCCTAACGCAAATGCCTGCAAGGGCTCGTCGCGGGCCTTCTCATAGATCTCCAGACCCACCGCCCAGGCGTGGCAGTTGCGGCCGCTCACCGCGTACTTCTTGGCAATGCTCGTGTCGGCGGCGATCGATCCATAGAGAAAGTCGTAGGAAAAGGCGCGCACCAGCTCTGCCACGTTAGGTGGCAGCAGCTCTGGCGCGCGCAGCACGGCCTCGCCGAGGTATACGTGCGTGCCAGGGGTCCACGCCCAGGCGAGTGACGGCACCAGGGCGATGAGCGCCAGGGCAGCGAGCGCGCAGGCGAACAGTGCGCCGGGTTTCACGCGCCGCTGTCTTCCACTTCTTCTATCTCACGCTCGCGCTGCTCGGCTTCACGCGCGGCCTGCGCACGCTTGCGGGCGCGGCGTTTTTTGCCCGGCGTGAGCAACGCGCGCGCCAGATACGCCGCCGAGCCGAGATGCCTAACGGTCGAAGCGGCGGATTCGGCGAGATCGCGCACCTGATTCTGCGTGTCTTCCAGCAGCCGGTCCACGCGCCGTACGCGGCGATGCGCCAGCGCGAGCACGTGATCGGCGCGTTCCGCGCCTTTGTGTACCACCGTGCCTACATGTTCGATCTCCCGCCGCGCCACCGACACGGTCACACGCACGTCGTCCAGGATCGTCTTGGCGTCGCGCGCGATCCCGGACACGTCGCCGGCGGTTCGGTTGACCAGCGACGTCAACTGCTGGACTGCCTTTCGCAACGTGAGCAGAACGAAGATCACGCCGACCAGCAGCAGCGCCACCAAAAAGCCGACGATGATCTGGCTCACCGCAGCCCACGCCGCCACGCCGCTCGAAACCTGCGCAATCAATAGCATGTGATGTATTCAGTGAGAAGAAGAGCCTGCCCACTCGTCATGCAAGCTCTTCACCAGCAGCGCCACGCTCAAGGGTCAGCTTGACTCTCCCCCACGAGCCCGTCAATCTTCGCGCTCCAAACACCCTGACCCTAACGTCCGCATGGCCAGTGTGCAGTACGTCGTGGAAGGCGGTCGCCGTCTTGCCGGCTCCATTCGACCTTCGGGTAACAAAAACGCTGCACTCCCGATCATCGCGGCTGCGTTGTTGACCGACAAACCGGTCACGCTGCATAACGTTCCGCGCATCCGGGACACCGAAACCCTGGTCGAGCTTCTTCGCTCCGTCGGCGCTGACGCTGCATGGGCAGCGGCGAACGAGCTG
>JBFMFA010001010.1:0-1531 GCA_040753195.1 Gemmatimonadota bacterium
ACCGCGGACGAGGCCGCGTGCGCCCTCGCGCAGGCGCTGCGCCACGTTGACCGCACCGACGTGCAGCGCCGGCACGATGCCGATCGCCAGACCGCCTAACGAGGCAAGCAACACGCCAAAGGCGTACACCCGCGCATCCATGCGAACACTCTCCAGACGCGGCAGGTCCGCCGGCGCGATCGCGATGAGTGTGCCCAAACTCAGGTGTGCGAGGATGACGCCCAAACCTGTCCCTATGACGCCGAGTAGCGCGCATTCGGTGATGAGTTGCCGCATCAAACGCCGCTGGCCCGCGCCTAACGCGGCTCGCACCGCCAGCTCTCCTTCTCGCGCACTCGCCCGAGCAAGCGACAGGTTGGCCACGTTCACCGTCGCAATGAGCAGCACGAATGCCACCGCGATCAACAGCGTGAGCAAGGGCTTCTGCAGCGAGCCGACTAGCGACTCCTGCAGGGGTATGACCGTCGCACCCACGTTGCGGTTGTTCGCCGAATCGAGTTGCGCGAGCCGAGTCGCGATCCCAGTGACTTCGGTCTGCGCCGCCCCTAGGGTCGCCTCGGGCGCCAATCGGCCAATGACACGAAGGTAGCGCGCGCCGCGTTGTTCGGGGCTCCGATCCTCATCAGTAAATCGCGTCGGCAACCACAGGTCCGTGCCGGGTGGATAGACATGCTCGGCGCGTACCACGCCGACGACCTCCGTCGCATGGCCGTCGAGCTGCATAACGCGGCCGACGATGGCGGAGTCAGCGCCGAACGTATTGCGCCACAACCCTTCATTCAGTACCGCGACGCGCGGCGCGCTGGGAAGGTCCTCGCCCGGAGCAAATGTTCGACCCAGGAGCGGCGCAACACCCAACGTACCGAAAAAGTTGTCTGAGATACGCGTGGCCACCAGGCGCACCGGCGCTCCGGTATTCACGTAGTTGGTCGTCGCGTCGTAGTACGTGGCGAGGTTGCGGAGTGTACGGCTCTGGTCGCGATAGTCGTAAAAATCAGGAACTGAGAAGGAGCGCCGATTGCCACGAACCTGCGTAAAGAGGCGCACGAGCTCACTGGAATTTTCGTACGGCAGCGGTCGCAACAACACGCCGTCCACGACGGCGAAAATCGCCATAGTCACGCCCGTACCGAGGGCCAACGTGAGCAGTGCTACGGCTGTAAACACGGGTTGCCTAACGAGCTGCCGCCAGGCGTACCGGAGATCCTGAGCCCAGGACTCCAGGCCGAGCTGTTTGCGATGTGTCGCGACGCGCAGCATGTCCTCGTCCACGAGAGCCTGCCGCGCGGCCGCCACATCGCCGAAATGGGCGTGCGCCTGACGCTCGGCGTCTTCGCGCGAGAGCCCGCCGCGCATCAACTCTTCCACGCGCATGCTGAAGTGCACGCGCAGCTCCTCGTCGACGTCTCGGGTCACGCGGTCGCGCGTGGTGAGTGGGATCTGGATCGATCGGCGGCGGCGGGTCATCGCTCACCCGCGAAGTCGAGAACACGAAATACGGCCCCCGCGTACTGGCGCCACGCCTGCGATT
>JBFMFA010001011.1:0-1530 GCA_040753195.1 Gemmatimonadota bacterium
TGTCGATTTGGGACTGCGTGGCGTCAGCCTGCATTACAACGAGCATCAGTACTCCTCGCTCTTCCACGTCCAGCCGTCATGGCAGATCACAACCGGGCCATTGAACGACTCGGCGACTTCTGCGCGGATGTCAACCCCGTCGACGACAGGATAGAAGTGCGTCAGTGCCAGCAATTTCGGTTGTGCGATTCCGGCAAGTGCACCACACTGGCGCGGTGTCAGGTGCATCGGGATCGCGTACTGGTCCGAAAGGGAACACTCCAGGAGTAGCAGGTCGCTCCCCTTGGCCCAGTTTGCGAACGCCTCGTCGTAACCCGTGTCTCCCGAGAATATGAAGCGGCGCCCGCCGGACGAGACGGAATATGCCATGCTCTCGGCGCTATGTGGGACCTTATGGGCTTGGATCGAGAGGCCGGAGGTCAGCGGTCTGAGATCTGAGGGGGAGCTGAGAGGGAACTCCTCTACCACAACTGGATACGGGAGGCCGGCGAATGGTTCGGCGTAAAGACCGAGAAGACGCTGGGCGAAGTCACCGACGCCTTGAGGGCCAATGAGCGTGAGCGGCTCATTTCGCTGCGGTAGCTGCCCCCACTTCCAGGCGACGTTCAGCGCCACGAAGTCGACCGTGTGATCCGAGTGGAAGTGGGTAAACGCGACGTGTGTGATCCCTTTCCACGCATGATCCAGCTGTGCCAGGCGATGTGTGATCCCGCTTCCGCAATCGATTAACAGGCGCAGTGGGGGCGCGTCGATGAGGACGCCTGTTTGCACACGGTCCGCATACGGCGAAGCTCCCGCAGTCCCAAGAACTGTGACGCGCATCAGCGACCTCGAAAGACGGCGCGTTTGTAGGCTTCAAAGCCGCCCGTGGTTTTGAGTCTGACGAGGTAGATGCCAGTCGGCACGACGCTCCCGCTGTTGTCCGTGCCGTCCCACGCAAAACTCCCGTGGCAGCCGGTTTCACCATCGAGGCCGCGGCCGTAGCGTCCGGCGACGAAGAGGTCGGAGACGCCACGCGCTGGAATGAGTGTACGCACGAGGCTGCCGCGGACGTCGTGAATCGTTAGGCGCACGCGCGTCTCTTCGTGCACGTCGAACCAAATACAGGTCGCGACAGACGTTGGGGATGGAAACGGGTTTGGAAAGTTCTGATACAGAAGTGTGGCGCGCGGAACGGAGAGATCGGCGATGACGAAGGATCCTTGGCTGCGAACCGTCGTGGTGTCTCCGGTGCCGAGCCGAGCAGTGATAGCCCAGCGATACGAGGCATTCGACTCCAGCGAACGAGGGAGCACGAACTGCGTCTCGCTGATGTTGGCGTAGCGCAGGACCTCGCGTGTCGCGACGTTTTCAACCGATACATCGAAGCGCCACGGTCCTGGCGGGTTTGCCGTTTGTGCCGCACGCCAGATGAATGTGGGACGACGGGTGAGCAGCGTAACTCCGCCTAACGGGTTCGGCGCAACGAGCCGGATCCACGGCGCCGTCACACGTGGTCCCACCGCGGGGCTGTTCACGCTCGAGCCGCTG
>JBFMFA010001012.1:0-1524 GCA_040753195.1 Gemmatimonadota bacterium
GGCGGAGCCTCCATTTCTCTTACTGACTGCGCAACAGCTCGCGCGCCTTGCGCACTATGGGCATGCTTGCGCCGCCGTAATTGGCCATGACGACTACGGTGTATCCCTTTTCCAGAAACATGTCGAGGTTGCTGCTGATCCCCGGGAACCCGCCCGAGTGCCCCACAATCTTCCCGCGGTCGAAAACCCCGAAACCGAATCCATAGTTAGGCGACGACAGCTCCTGCTTTGGTGTCGTTAGGATCGCGACGTTGGCGCGATTCACCAACTTTCCCGAGCGCAGCGCGATATCGAAGCGCAGCAGATCTTCTACCGTGGAGTAGCCGCCGCCTGCCGGCCCACCTTTGATCACGTGCATGAAGATATTGTTGCGCCAGCGCGGTCCAGCCGCCGAATTCTCCCGTTGATACCCCACGGCAAGATTGGGCGTCACATAGTCCAGCTCGTACGCGTCGGTGTTGATCATCCCCGCCGGTTTGTAGATGTTCTCGCGCACGTAGTCGAAGTAACTCTGCTTCGTCGCGGCTTCGATCACCTTGCCTGCGACGAGCATCCCGGTGTTGCTGTACTGCCAGCGCGTTCCCGGCTCAAAGGCGAGCTTCTCCTCCTTCGCGAACGCCATGAAGTCATCCACGCTGCGATAGCGCGCGCGTGACGCGTTGTCCCACTCGTCGGTGAAATAACTTCCCAGCCCGGAAGTGTGCGACAGCAGATGTTTGATGCGCACCTTGTCCCCCGTGCCGTCGCTCAGCGCGTTTGGGAGCCACTTCGAAACGGGATCGTCAAATGACAGAACGCCACGTTCCACGAGCTGTGCGATCGCCACCGCGGTGAACATCTTGTTCATGGAACCGAGATTGAACTTCGTGTCCAGCTTGTTAGGCACGTTGAAGTTTTTGTCGGCCATACCATACGCGGCGGACCAGAGCGGCTTCCCGTCCTTCGCGATCAGGACGGCGCCGGAGAAGCTGTCGGCTTGAGCCAATCGCTCCACGTACGCCTTAAGCTCGGCGACGACGTCAGGTCGCGGGGACTGCGCAGCGGCGGCAACCGCGACGGCAAATGTTGCGGGCAGCGTGAGTGCGATGCGCAGGGATCGGTTCATGGACTCCTCGGTTAGCTCGAGTTCGGCTCTGGATGAGTTGGTCACGCTCGGGCGTCAGAGCGTTTGTAACCATGAACGCGTACAACGGCTAGACCGGCGCTATTGTACTCCTGCGGCTCCGGCTGTAGCCTGGAATCTGCCCACTTCAGCGACGTCCCATGCCCACGTACACGCTTCGTGTCAACGGCGAGACCCACGAGGTTAACGTCGACGCCGACACCAGACTCCTTTGGGTCCTCCGCGATGTCATCGGCTTAACAGGAACGAAATACGGCTGCGGCATCGCGCAGTGCGGCGCCTGCACGGTCCACGTCAACGGTCGCGCCACGCGCTCGTGCACGTTGCAGATCTCCCAGGTGGGCGACCGCGCCATCACCACCATCGAAGGGCTCTCGCCTAACGCAACGCACGCGGTGCAG
>JBFMFA010001013.1:0-1524 GCA_040753195.1 Gemmatimonadota bacterium
TTACCGACCCGAGACGGAGGTCAATCCATCCGGTGTATCCGGACGAGTCGGCGTACGCCAGCAGGCCGTTCTCGTGATCGAACGCCAGGAGGGTGGCGGAGGCGGGCACGGTCTGACTCGACGTCCAAATCGCCGAGTCGAGGGCAGGGTAGCGATACGCGCGCGCCTTACCACCCCTGGCCGCCACGCGAACGACAATGGCATCCGGCCCAGTGAATGCGTTTTTGGTCAGCTCGCCACCCTCGGGCTCGCGACCGCACGCGCCGGCGCTCAGAGTGAGCGCGGCCAAAACCAAAAGTCGCGAAGCAGGCTGGAGTTTAGCGGGGAAGGCTCGAAGCACCCTCAATTCTAGCTCACAAAAAAGGTCGGGGGTCAGAGGTCAGCGCGATCATGTGATAGTGCGCAGACCTTGTACCCCCGACCCACGAGCTAGCGCCTTGGTCTAGAAACTCGTGCCGAGCGTCCACATCCAGTACCCCTTCCGGTTCGGCCGATCGAGCGGGATCGCGTAATCCCAGCGCAGCAAGGCAAAGCCGAAGAGGTTGAGCCGGATCCCCGAGCCGTAGCTGCGGAGCACATAACGCTGCGTCTCGTCGTCGTAGTTGTCCGGCTTGCTCAAGGAGATGTCTTGGCCACCGCGCCACGCGATACCAGCGTCAAAGAAGAAGAGACCATCGACCGGCGGGAGCGCGATGGGTACGACGCCGAGCTCGAAGCGCCTGACGAGCGGGAAGCGCAGCTCGAAGTTGGCAAAGGCCACGCGGCTGCCTAACAATTCCGTCGCGCTGCAGTTCTCGGTGCTCCCGATGAAACCGCCGCAGAACTGCGAGCGGAATTGTTCGCGGTCATATCCGCGAACGAATTCGGGTCGCCCGATGTACTTCGGGAAGACGAACTCGTCGCGACCGGCGCTGATCGCCGCCTGCCCGCGGTAGGCGAACGTGAGGAAGTTGAAGAGGATCGGGAAGTAGTGCCGGAAATCCGCGGAGTAATCGATCCAGCGCAGATTGCCGACGATCGGTTCAACCTGGAAGCGGTAGCGTCGGCCGGAGATCGGCCCCGTGTAACCGAAGAGCGTGTTGTCGGAGACGTACGCGAGGAACGGCGACGCGTAGTTCTGCGTCGACAGGTTGACGATGCTGTCGTACTGGAACTGACTCGCGATGCCCGCCGAGTAGTCCACATACTGCGTGCCGTAGGCGATCGAACGCGAGAAGGACGCGAACTGCAGCCCGTACTCGAAGCGCGAGAAGCGGTTCAGCGGATACGTTGCGCCGACGAACGCGCGACGCGTGATATAGCGCGAAATCTCATAGCGATCGGCGATGATCGCCGTGCCGTTGCCGACTGCTTCGGGGAAATAGTCGGTGAGCAGGAAGATCGGTTCCTGCGCCGCGCCGAACGAGTATTGATTGCGACGCGAGAGGTTGGTGTAGCCGGCGAAGAAATACCCTTCGCTGAGACGGCCGTTGATCGCCGCCGAAACGGCGAGGCGGTTGTTGCCTAACAAGTCGCTGAATACCA
>JBFMFA010001014.1:0-1524 GCA_040753195.1 Gemmatimonadota bacterium
GGTCGACGCATGCCATCGCGACCGTGCTGATGTTCGCTGTGATGATCGCGCTGCGGTCGTACACGATCCCGCTCACCAAGTATTCGTACCTAACGGCGACGCAGCTGGTCACCACCGCGGGGACCCTCGCGATTGGCGCTCCGGCCACGTTGCTCGCCACGTACGCCGGCGTGCTGGCTGGCGATTGGATCGGCGCGCGCAAACCGCTTCTGGCCGCATGGATCAACGCCGGACGCGAAGCGTTGGCGATGTACGCGGCGTTTGGTGTGTATGCGGTGGTCGTGACGTACATGGGCGCAACGTCGCAGGCGACGCTGACCGCGGATCTCATCCCGGCGATGTCGCTCTTTCTGGTCGTGCAACTCGTCCTTGGCCGCACGCTGCAGTACTTCTCGCTCATTGAGCGCGACAAACTGCTGCCGGACGAGCGCTCGCTCGTGTTGCGTTACGAGGTCATCGCGTTTGGAGCGTGTGCAATCGGCGCGATCGTCATCCTGGCCGCCCTAACGACGCTCGGCATCTTCGGCTTCGGTGTCGTGGCCGTGGCCATCGCGTTTGCGGGACTCCTGTTCAAAAAGATTCTGGAAGAGGCGATCGCGGCGGAGGAACTGAACAAGGTTCACGCCATGGAGCTTGTCGTGAACGAAGACGCGTCCATGGCGGAGACATTCGCGCGCGTCACGAGCCTCGCCAATCGCCTTGTGGAGTGGAGCGACTTCAGGGTGTCGCGCATGGTCAATGGATCGCTGCGGATGATATATAGCACGGGCGACGGCGTGCTGACGACGTGGCGTGATCCTGGGCCCGACAATCACCGCTTGCGCAGCCAGGTGATCGATACCGGCCAGCCCGCCGTCGTGTTGGATGCCTTACGCGACGAGCGCGTGGAGCGGGTGCGGCCGTCGGCGCGAAGCATCGCCGTCGTTCCGATGCGTTTCGGTGATCGCGTCGTTGGATTGATCGAAATCGAGCACCACAAACGCGCGACGTACGGCGCGAAGCAGCTCGCCGTCGTGCAGCGCTTCGCCAGTCAGTTAGCCACGACGATTCAGATTCAGGATCTGCGGCGGCCGCTCGTCGATACCGCCACGCGTCTCGAGCAGCAAATCGCGACGCTGAACGACTCCACGCGCGCGTTGCGCAGCGGGGCAGAGCTGGTCGCCAACCTCGCGGCGCAGTTTCGCGAAGGCGTGTCGGAAGAAGGGGCGCAGACGGCGCGCGGTCAGGAAGCCGCGGACGCGCTGTATCGGGCCATCGCCGACATCGCCCGCGACGCTGGTGAAGCCGCCCAGGCGAGCGCGCGTTCGGCGCAGATTTCCACGGCCAACCGCGCGACGATCAACGAGGCACTGGAGCGTCTGGTCAAGGCGAAGGACACCGTCACGGCGAGCACCAGTGTGCTGAATGAGCTGCGCAGCTCGAATCAGCGCCTAACGCGATTCATGTCCGTGCTTCGCGACGTGGCCGATCAGACGCACATGCGGGCGCTAAACGCCGCCATCGCGGCGGCGCGAGCGGGGGACG
>JBFMFA010001015.1:0-1523 GCA_040753195.1 Gemmatimonadota bacterium
CCCAACCATCCACGTCCGGCATGACACCAGCGTGTTATGAGAAATAAACGTCGAGAAGCAAGCGAGCGCGCGAATGCCGCGCGCTCGCTTTATCGTTTAGCGGATCACGTAAGGCAGAAGACCGAGGAACCGCGAGCGCTTGATGGCGCGGGCGAGTTCACGCTGCTTCTTTGCCGACACAGCCGTGATGCGGCTCGGCACGATCTTGCCGCGCTCGGACACGTAACGCATCAGCAGCTTCGAATCCTTGTAGTCGATCTTCGGCGCGTTCGGGCCCGTGAACGGGCACGTCTTGCGGCGGCGGAAGAACGGACGGCGTGCACCTGCTTCAGCCATGGTTCTTACTCCTCTACCGACGCGGTTGCGTCATCGTCACGCGAGCGGCGCGGACCGCGGTCACCACGGAAGCCACCGCCTTCGCGGTCGCCGCCACGGAATCCGCCGCCTTCACGATCGCCGCGGAAGCCGCCGCCACCGCGCTCGTCGCGGTCACGCTCGGCCTTGCGCATCATTGCGGAGGGACCTTCCTCCAGCTCGTCGACGCGGACGGTGAGATAACGGATGATGTCTTCGTTGATGCGTTCCTGACGCTCGATCTCGGAGACCACTGCTGCGGGGCCGTCGATGTTGAGCAGCATGAAGTGAGCCTTGCGGTTCTTGTTCATGCGATAGGTGAGGGAGCGCACGCCCCAGTTCTCGGTCTTGGTGACCTTGCCGCCGAGACCTTCGATCACGCCGGTAATCTGCGTGGTGAATTCTTCGACCTGCTGGGCGCTCGCATCCTGACGCGCGAGAAAAACATGCTCGTAAAGAGGCATGGGAGTCCTTTCCAGTGTTAGCGCGGTTCCTGGCGGCAAGCCCTTCGAGACCTTCGGAAAGGACTCGATATGCTCAGAAGGCGGAAGCACGGGACGACGGACCGACTGGCCCTGCCGCATCAATCAAACTGGAATGTCAGACTGGTGAGACCGTCCGTTCAGCTCCCGGCCGGGATCCACGGATGGCGCGGTTATAAGGATTCTGGGGCCCGTTGCAAGGCAAAACAGGCCTTCTGGAGGCCCGAAAAGCCCCTCACAGGCCCGTTTGGCGACACTTTCAGCCGCCCAGGCCGCTGTCGCCCTATTTTGTGTCCGCCAGCCTTGGCGCTTCCGCCTGAGGGGAAATCGGGAAGGAGGGGGCGCCAACAATCGGAAAGACATTGCCGACGTCCATCCGCTGGCTGGAATAACCCAAAGCGCCTCCAATGATAACGGCGCCTATGGCGGCGCCCCAGAGGAACTTGTGGTAGGCGCGTTTGCCGCCAACCGTGTCGTCCAAATTGTTATTCGCGATCATCGGCGCTCCGTGGTGGGACGGGATTTTGCCAGGCCGCTTGTGCCTGGCGGTGCGGTATCTACGGCGGTCACGACCATCGGGCTGCGGTCGAATGTGGTGATCAGCGCCGCCCCGAATACGGCGGCGAGAACCAGCGCGAAGATCAAGACCGGCGCCAGAGCTAGTGTCTGTGGCTTGCGAGGATCATT
>JBFMFA010001016.1:0-1519 GCA_040753195.1 Gemmatimonadota bacterium
TGGCCCGCGCGTCGCGCGGCGCGACTCGATCCAATCCTTGCGCTGCGGTACGAATAGACGAAGCGCTCTGAGCCACGGGCTGTGAGCTTCAATCAGAGCGAGCTCGGAGCGATTCTGCTCCGAGCTTTTCCGTTTGTGGCTACGCTTGATGATCACAGTTCAGCTATCAGTGAGATCTTGAACCGCGGAGAATCGCGGAGGAACGCAACAAACTGAGAACGATGACCGCATGACCGGATACAACTACCGCTGGTGGCGCTCGTTAGGTGGTCTATCGAGCAATTCGAGCCGTGGAGAACTCTTTTGGCACTTTGCTCATAGGTCGGTTTTTGCCTGACGGCTTGCGGTGCCAAGTTCGTCGATCTCCTGCGCGGCCCGTTTGAGGATCTCAGCAACCTTCGTGATGACGTCGCGGTCCTTGTAGCGCGACGCTCCACTCGCGTATGTCGCGCGCGCGACATCCTTGAACGCCCGATGCACGTCGTGCATGGTGTCGCTGAGGATCGTTGAGCCAAACTGCGAGATGCGCTCGAAGATGTCGTCGACGTGGCTGCGCCGATCGGCGAGGTGTTTGCGGCCTTCTTCCGTAATCGAGTAGATCTTCTTGCCGCTTTCCTCGGTCGTAACAGAAGCGTAGCCGAGGTCTTCGAGGAGCTGCAGCGTGGGATAGACGGTCCCGGCGCTCGGCACATAGCCACCGCCGGCGCGCTCCTCCAACTCCTTGATGATCTCGTATCCGTGGCGCGGCTTGTCAGCGAGCAGCTGAAGGATGACGTATTTCAGTTCCCCCTGCTCGAAGAAGCGGCCACCACGAAAGCGCCACCCTTTGGGTCCTCCGGCGCCGCCGAACCAGGAAGCGAACTCGCGTTCGAAGTTCCAGCGTGGGCGGGCATCGCGGGTATCGTCGCAGTCAAAAGAAAACCAGCCAGGCATGATCAGCTCTACGGAAAAGTACGTGGGGCAAAGATATATCGGCATAACGATATATCGCAAGATATAGCGGACTCCGAGCGGAGAAGGCCCAGCCTCAAGGCAACCCCGGGCTCCGTCGTCGCTTCGAGCATTGGTATTTGGCCTATATTCATCCCTCCCAATGAAATCCGAACGGACGTCCGTCGCCGGCTCTGACGAGGGTTCTGAACCACCGGAGCCGCCGCAACAAGCGACAACTGAGATACCCGTTCCGGCCGCGCCTTCGCTCGGCCATCCAGAAGACAAGCCGCGCGGCAGGCGCCTGGCGATCCTCACGATCACCGCGTTGGGTGTCGTCTATGGTGACATCGGCACGAGTCCGCTGTACGCGATCAGCGAGTCGTTTCTTCTGTCGCACGAACGCGGTTTGTCGCCCACACGCGAGAACATCTACGGCATCCTCTCACTGATCGTCTGGTCGTTGACGCTGATCGTCACGATCAAATACGTGGCGTTCGTCATGCGCGCCGACAACAAGGGCGAGGGCGGCATTGTCGCACTGCTCGCGCTACTCCTGCGGAAGCACGCGGGCAACGTGACGCTTCGT
>JBFMFA010001017.1:0-1516 GCA_040753195.1 Gemmatimonadota bacterium
TTGGAGTTGCCCCTCCTGGGCTCGAACCAGGACTCTTCTGATCCAGAGTCAGACGTGTTGCCAGTTACACCAAGGGGCAGACCCACACATCAAACCGAAACGCGGCCAGATTTTCAAGGGGCGGGGCCACGCCGGGACCGAGAATTCTCCCCAAGCGATTGTCAGGATAGCAGATCCGCCTCATCCTCAGGTCAACGCGAGGACAACCATATGATGAATCGACGCGAGATGCTGGCCGGTCTGGGAAGTTTCGCGGCGGTGGGGGCGCTGGGCCGCCTTGAAGCAGCTCCTCAGGCTTCACAACTCCCGGCGTCCGTGACTCTCGCGGATTTCCCGCGCAAAGCCGATTTCAACATCGAGCCCGGTTACACCTACATCAGCGGCGCATACACCCACCCGATGCCGATCGCGGCCGCCGAGGCGTATCGCCGGCACGTGGAGCGGCGGTCCACCCTGTCCGACGCAACAGCGCCTAACGCGACAGATCCAAAGGCCGCCTTCGCCGCACTGATCAACGCCAAACCCTCCGAGATCAGCTACATCCCGAACGCGAGCACCGGCGAGAACCTCGTCGTCGAAGTCCTTGGCATCAAAAAGTTCGACGGCAACGTGGTCACCGACGCGCTGCACTTCGAGGGTGCGCTCATTCACTTGATGGAACTGAAGAAGCAGGGGCTCGATCTCCGCGTGGCTCCCGTCCGCGACGGCCGCATCGACACCAACGATCTCGAGCGGTTAGTCGACAACAAAACGAGGCTCGTCGAAGTGTCCTTCGTGTCGATGTACAACGGCTTCCAGCACGATCTCAAGAAGGTCTGTGATCTCGCGCATGCACACGGCGCGTACGTATACGCGGACATCATTCAAGGCGTGGGCGCCGTGCCGTTCGACGTGCGAGCGACCGGCCTCGATTTCGCGGCCTGCGCCACTTACAAGTGGCTCATGGGCGACTTCGGCCTCGGCTTCTTCTTTGTGCGTGAAGAGTTGTTAGGCAGGGTCGTGCAGCGGCCGCACTGGAGCTATGGATCGGCGCCTAACGCGGCGCTGCACCTGTCGCCGACCGATCCGCAGTATCCCAACCCGGTGACATGGACCCCTGGACGCGACGCGGCCAGTCACTTCCAGCTTGGCACGATGGCCAACGGCGTCGCCGCGGCGCTTGGCGTCTCGATTCCGTACATCCAGCAACTCGGCGTAGTCAATATTCAAGCACACCGCCAGCCGCTGCTGCGACGACTGCAGCAGGAGATGCCGCGACTCGGTTTCGCCCCGCAAACACCGCGTGACAGTACGTCACCCATCGTGACGTTTGCGCACAAGGACGCTACGGCCATTCAACGAAAGTTGCAGGCAGCGCGCGTGAACGTACGAGTCGCAGACTATTGGATGCGCATCGCACCATCAGTCTACAATGACATGGGAGACATCGACCGGCTGGTGGAAGCGCTGAGCAGATAACGGTCGCGGTGTTGAGTGTGATGCAGCAACGTGATGCTGCTCACGCAAGCGTCGTCGT
>JBFMFA010001018.1:0-1514 GCA_040753195.1 Gemmatimonadota bacterium
GCGTCGTGTTGTGGGCATTGCCCGGAGCCCGGGATGCCAAGACGGCTCGCCCGGGTGCGATTCAATTGGGAGCGGCTGTTTTCGATATCAACGCAAAGGGTGCGGGTGGCGGCGGTAACTGAAAGGAGGCCGGTTCGCCAGCCTGGGCTGTTCCCTCTGCCGCGGAACACCTAACGAGAGAGGTGATGATCCGATGGCCAACAAGATTCTGACTGCGTTCGGCAACCTCGTGAATTGGCAAGACTCCGGTGCATCGCTGACGATGACACTGGCGAGCCTGGCGAACAACGCGGGTCGCATCGGCGCACAGAAAGACTGGGGCGCGGGGTCAGTCGAAGGGAAATACAAGATCCGCGTGCGCTTCCGCGCCAACTCGACACCGACCATCGGCAACGTCGTGCGTGTGTATCTCGTCACGGCGCAAGACGCGAACTTCCGCGTCGGAGGCTTTGGGACGGCGGACGCTGCCATCGCCGCGGAGGCGCGACTGGCGAACGCGACGTTCGTCGGCGCGGTGGAGATCGACGAAGCGAGCACCACCAAGGATTTCGTCGCTGAATTCCAGGTCCTGCTCAACGCACGCTTCGTGAGCCCCGCCATCTGGAACTCGTCCGGCGTGGCGCTGCACGCCACGGCCAGCAACAACGAAATCGCCATGTGGCCCGTGGCCGACGAAGTCCAATAGCAACCGGCGACCGAGCCTAACGCGACATGTCCTGTCGCATAACGCCGCCGGTGTCCCGCGACATCACCGCACCGTTCGACATTTCGCCGGACGGGAAAGCGTTCCGCAGCTCGGCGGCGACGCACCGCATCACCTGCGGCGCCGGTGCCCCGCTTGACGACCTGACGGCGTTCACGGCGATCCTCATCGTCCGATCGACCACGACGATGAACGATCGCGTCCTCCTCGCCAAGCAGAATGCCAACGTCTTCACGTTAGGCTGGTCCATCCGCCAGGCCGGTGCATCCGGCGCGCTGCGTCTGAATTGGAAGCGCGCGACCGCGAACCTGACGTATTCGACGACGGATCTCGTGCACCGCCCCGGCGAGTTCAGCCTGCTGATCGTCTCCGTGGATCAGGCTGGAACCGCCGGGCAACTCGTCGCCGTGGAGTGGGCACCCTGGGGGAGGAGATTGCGGCCGACGGCGATGACCGTCGCGACGGACGGTTCCGGAGCCTTCACCGGCGACGCGGGCACTCCCCTCGTGATCGGCAACACCGCGGCGAATGACAACGCAGCGTTCGTGGACTACGCGTTCGTGGGCTTGTGGCCCAAACTTTCGCGCGCGCAGCGGGCCGAGGTTGCCATGGACGTCCTGGCGCACCGCGCGTCCGCGTTAGGCTTCTGGCGCCCGGGGCATCGCGGCTACGCGGCGGCGGTTCTGGACGAGTCCGGGAATGGCCACGACGGCATTCAAACCTCCCTGACCACCAACGGCGCGCGATCTTCCATCCGCGGCTTGTGGCTGCGCCCGTGGATGGTCGAACCACTGGCCCGCTCCCCGTCGGC
>JBFMFA010001019.1:0-1508 GCA_040753195.1 Gemmatimonadota bacterium
CGATCTTCGACGCCACTGGAATGACCCTCGCGGAAAGCCAGCAGTTGATCACGCTCAACGTCGCGCCGCGCGAAGTACGCGACCGCCGCCGGCTGGAACGCGCGCTCCTCAAAGTTGGTGTGTCGCGCGACGTGGCACGCGCCGCGGTCGACCGAAAGCGCCGTTGGGTCGTCATCCCGCGGCGCTTCAATCCGTCGGAGGTTGCCGCGCTCACGAAAATGACCGGCGTATACACGAGCGTCGCAACGCAGCGCGTGACGATCCAGTCCGACGGCGTGCGCCGGCTCGTCGGGCGCACGCGAGATTCGTTAGGCGTCGAGGGGCTGGAGCTGCTGCTCGACTCGCTTCTCAAAGGGACGACGGGACAGACGCGTGTCAAACGCGCGCCGCGCGGGGTGCGCATCGAAGCCGATGAGCCGGCGCGTCAGGTCGCGCGCGACGGGCACAGCGTCACCCTCACGATCAATCACGCACTGCAGGACATCGCTGATCGCGCGCTGCTCGACGCAATCTCGCATCGGCGAGCAGCCGGCGGCGATGTCGTGGTGCTGAATCCGCGCACTGGCGAAATCCTGGCCATGTCGTCTGCGCGACGTAATGCCCGGAACACGATCGCACACGCCGTGATCGAGCCGTACGAACCGGGGTCGACGCTGAAGCCGTTCATCGCGGGTGCCCTGCTCGAGCGTGGGCTGGCGCGGCCCGACGAGCTCGTGCCCACGTTCAACGGCGAATGGACCGTCAACGGGCGGACCATCCACGACGAACACGAAGCCGCATCGCTGTCGCTGCTGGACGTAATCCGCTTCTCCAGCAACATCGGCATCGCGCAGCTCTCGGAACGCCTAACGTCTCCCGCGCTGTACGCTCTGCTGCGCGACCTCGGATTCGGATCGCCGACCGGCATCCCATACCCGTCCGAGGCCGCCGGTGTGCTGCGCGACCCACGCGCGTGGACGGCGCAATCGCACATGTCGCACGCGATGGGTTACGAGCTCTCCGTGACCCCGCTGCAACTGGCGCTGGCCTATGGCGCGATCGCCAACGGCGGCGCGTTGATGGAACCGTTGCTCGTCAAAGAGATCCGCGATCCCGAGGGAGAGGTGACGTATCGCGCGCAGCCGCGCGTGGTGCGCCGCGTTATGCACCGGCAGACCGCCGAGCAGTTGCGGGAAGTACTGAAAAGCGTCGTGGACAGTGGGACGGCGATTGACGCCGATCTCGCCACCTTCGACCTCGGCGGGAAAACGGGGACGGCGCGGCGCACGGTGGGTGGGCGTTACGCGCAAGGTCAGTACAGCGCATCGTTTGTGGGCCTCTTTCCCGCCGCCGCGCCGCAATTGGTACTCGTCGTGAAGATCGACAATCCAGGAACGACAATTTTTGGCGGCCGCGCTGCCGCGCCCGTGGCGAAGGCCATTCTGCAAGGCGCGCTTGCCTCGCGCGAGGCGCCGCTCGACGCCGTCGGCCTGGCTGCGGAGCGATTGGCGCATATTCCCCGCGCACCT
>JBFMFA010001020.1:0-1503 GCA_040753195.1 Gemmatimonadota bacterium
ATTCGCGAGAATGGTGGCCTGCGATGCGTCTTGCACGCGTTCAAACGCACCGTCGAAAAGATGGCTACGGCTGGATCAGGCGGGTCAAGCCCGAACTAGCCCTTAGTGGAACTGCGCGCGTTCTGTGGAGCCACCTAACGCGAGCGTGCTGGCATTGCCACCCGTGATGACCTGCATCACCTCGTCAAAGTACCCTGTCCCGACCTCGCGCTGATGCTTGGTCGCCGTGTACCCGTACTGTTCGGCGGCGAACTCCGCCTCCTGCAACTCCGCATACGCCGCCATCCCGCGCTCTTTGTAGTCCCGTGCCAGCTGGAACATCGTGTGATTGAGCGCGTGGAATCCGGCCAGCGTCACGAACTGGAATTTGTAACCCATCGCTCCTAATTCCCGCTGGAACCGCGCGATTGTGTGCGAATCCAACTTCTTCTTCCAGTTGAAGGACGGCGAGCAGTTGTACGCCAGCATCTTGCCCGGGAACTTCTCATGTACGGCATCGGCAAAGCGGCGAGCCTCGGCGAGATCGGGCGTTGACGTCTCGCACCACAAGAGATCGGCGTAAGGCGCGTACGAGATTGCGCGAGCGATGGCCATGTCCAGCCCGCCGGTGATCCCAAAGAACCCTTCGGGCGTACGACTTCCGGTGAGGAACGGGCCATCGCGCTCGTCGACGTCACTCGTTAGGAGCCGCGCGCTGTCTGCATCCGTGCGCGCGACGATGATCGTGGCCACATCGCTAACATCAGCCGCCAATCTGGCCGCGACCAAAGTGCGAATAAACTGGCCAGTGGGTATGAGCACCTTGCCACCCAGGTGGCCGCACTTCTTCTCGGATGACAGCTGATCCTCGAAGTGCACGCCCGACGCTCCAGCCTCGATCATCGCCTTCATCAGCTCGAACACGTTCAGCGGTCCGCCAAAACCGGCCTCGGCGTCTGCCACGATGGGCGCCATCCAGTAGCGCTGAGCGGATTTGCCCTCGGAGTTCTCGATCTCGTCGGCGCGCAGGAGCGCCGCGTTGATACGCCTAACGACGTTCGGCACGCTGTTGGCCGGATACAGGCTTTGATCCGGGTACGTCTGTCCGGCGAGGTTGGCGTCCGCCGCCACCTGCCAGCCACTCAAATAAATCGCCTCGAGCCCGGCCTTCACCTGCTGCACGGCCATATTCCCCGTCAGGGCACCTAACGCATTTACGTAGTCACGACTCGTCAGCAGATCCCAGAGCCGCGCGGCGCCAACCTCGGCCAGCGTGTGCTTCACGCGGATGGTGCTCTGCAGTCGCTTCACGTCGTCTGAGCTGTACGGCCGAGTGATCCCCTCCCAGCGATCGGACGGGACGTTGGATCGCTCCGCCGGGCCGCTCCCGTTGGTCTTTTCCGCAGGGAAGGCGATGACTCGGGACGGCGTTGGAATGCGGCTCATGCGAAACTCACACGTTAGAGGCTGAAGCATCGAGACGGTCGTACGCGACCGTCGTTAGGAATTCCGGCATTTCTTTCG
>JBFMFA010001021.1:0-1502 GCA_040753195.1 Gemmatimonadota bacterium
TGGCGAGGTCGGCATTCTGCCGAACCACGCGCCGATGGTGACGCTGCTCGGTAAGGGCGTGTTACGACTCGGCGATGGCGGCCGCGCCGGGCGATTCACAATCGAAGGCGGTTTCCTTCAAGTCGCCGAGAACGACGTTCGCCTGGTGACGGAGCGGGCCACGACGGGCTAGGATCGCGTCCGGACGATCACTGATTGGCAACGAGCGGGCGGCGAGTACACCTCGACCGCCCGCTCTCGACATTTGTCAGGGCGCGTGGCTCGCAAGAGACGCGTGCGCGCCGATCGAGTTCGGCACGATTTTCGAAGGGTTCTTCTGCACGGAAGGTGGGGCGGGCCGGGCCGTAACCGTCGGTTCTGCGTGGACATTCGACATTCCAGGTGCCGCGATGGTGAAGCAGGTTGTACGCGCGTTAGGCTGTGTGCTGTGTGTGGCGGGGTGCTATTCGTACGCTCCGGTGAGGCCCGGTGTGGTTCCCGAGTCGGGGGACCCCGTGGCGCTGCAGATCACGGACGCGGGTCGTATGAGTCTTGGGGATCGGCTGGGATACGGTGTATTGCGTGTCGAGGGTCGCCTAACGAATGCGAGTCCGGACTACGCGGTCAACGTGCAGCGTGTGGAGTTCATTTCGGCGCCGCCGAGCCGCTGGAACGGCGAGCTGGTTCGCATCGATCGAGCACTGGTGGGAAGTGTGTGGCAGCGCAAGTTCTCGCGCGGCCGCACGGTCCTGGCGGTGGGCGCGGTGGCGACCGCGGTGATCGCCGCATTCGTCGGGGCCGATCTGGCCGGCTTTTTTGAGGGGTCCAGCAGCCCACCCAATGATCCACCGGGCCAGGTGGATAATCGCGTAATGAGGTGGCCATAACCTCGTTAGGGTCGCATCTGTAACGCGGCGGCGCGGGAGCCCGGGCGGAGAGCGACGGGGGCTTGTGGCTTTCATGGAAAACACGACATTGGATGCTCCACCTGTAAACCTTTGGCGGAGGGCCTATGACCGTGCGTGTTCGTATGCTGACGTTCGCGGTGACGTTTGGTGCCGTGGCGCTGTTCGCGTCGTGCTATGACGACGATCCGGCACTGAGCGGACCGAACCTCGCGGCCGGCGAACGTTTTATCGCAAATCTGAACGGCGCGAACGAGCGACCGAATCCCGTGCAATCAACGGGAGTGGGGACGGCGGAACTGACCGTGTTCGGCAACGACAGCATTTTCTTCGATGTGAAGATCGGGCAGATCGACTCGGTGACACTGTCGCACATTCATGCGGGCGACGCGAACACCGCGGGTGGCATCATCTACGGATGGCCTAACAACAACCCCGTGACCAGCTTCCCCGCGCTGACGCAATTCCATCGCGGGATGATCCGTCGCACGTCAACGTTTTCGGGAGTGCACACTTTTGATTCGTTGCTGACGCGCGTGCGCGCGGGGACGGCGTACGCGAACGTGCATACACGTCGGTTCGGCGGCGGGGAGATTCGAGGGAATTTCGTTAGGCAGT
>JBFMFA010001022.1:0-1501 GCA_040753195.1 Gemmatimonadota bacterium
GCAACTCGTTTAGCGCGCAGGCGCCCTCGCGCGAGCCGTGGTCGCGCGCTGGATGTGTCGCCGGGTTTCCAAACCAGACCTTGTTGCGCGCCGCGTCGATACGCAGAATGACGCGCTCCAGGCCATACAATTGAATGGAATCACCGACAGCCGGCACTCGCGCCGAGTCGCTCATGCCGGGCTCGTTAGGTCTGGATGTAGCCGATCCCGTTGGAGCTGAATTGAAAGTCCATCGTGCCGCCGTTCGTCACCTTGTCCGAGCCCATATCATTGAACAGGATGACGGGCGAGTCGGCATCGGACGTCTTCTCTTCGACGATCGCCGCGTGCCGTAGGGTGTTGCCGGCGGCCAACGTGTACTGCGTGGGATCCGCGGCATCAAAAACACCACGGTGGTTGGTGTCGTCCTCGGTTACGGTTTTCGACGCCAGCGCCTTGCGCCCAGCTCCGCCGAAGCCGCCCACATATCCGGTGACGTTGCACTCGGCGGCGTTGATGTCGGCGATGAAGTTGTGGGTCCGCAGCGGCGTGAGGGAGCTTTGCAGCAGCATGAACTTGAGTCCCGCTGCTGCGCTCAGGTCCAGCTGTCCACTCATCACCAGAAAGACGCCTTTGTTGGTCCACATCGAGGCCATACGACGACTCCTCCCATCAACAGGTGATGGCGCTCGATCGCCCGACGACGCCTAACGTGGGATCGATATTCGATCGGCGCCCGCTGGCGGGTTGCTCCGCGGCAAGAGTATCGCCCGGCAGCCACCACGCCGCCAGACATCACGCAAATGCGAGGTCGAAGGTCTAAGGTCTAAGGTCCGCAGGTTGGACGGTGGAAGTCGCCGGGCGCAGTTCGTTATGGGGACCCGCGTGTCAGGTCGGGACTGGCTGCCGGTGGCGGCGGCTCCTTTGTCAGGAACCCGTGCGGGCGCGAGATTAGAGTCAACGACAGCACGCTAGAGCGCATCCAACTGTTGTAGTTCCCACGACCTATGTCTGAACGGTTCCGCGACCAGCTGCAGGACGCCATCGGCCCCGCGTATTCGCTCGAACGCGAAATCACGGGGGGCGGGATGAGTCGCGTCTTCGTGGCGACGGAGCAGGCGTTGGGACGCACCGTCGTGGTCAAGGTACTGCGCCCCGATCTCGCCGCCGGGATGAACCGAGAGCGGTTCCGGCGCGAAATCATGCTCGCCGCGCAGCTGCAGCACCCGCACGTCGTTCCGGTGCTCAGTGCAGGGGAACGCGGCGACCTGATCTGGTACACCATGCCGTTCGTGGAAGGGGAATCGCTGCGCGAGGCCTTGGCGCGGCGCGGCAAGTTCTCCCCGCGCGAAGTCATTCGCGTTATGCACGACGTGCTCGACGCGCTCGCCTACGCGCATCAGCGCGGGGTCATCCATCGCGACATCAAGCCGGGGAATATCCTCACGCACGGCAGTCACGCGCTTGTCACCGACTTCGGAGTCGCTAAAGCGTTATCGGCAGCGCTCCCGCATTCCGGTGC